>DHGE01000053.1:4199-4541 GCA_002402635.1 Deferribacterales bacterium UBA4806 | reverse complement strand
GTTATTTTATTGCCAGCTTTTAAATAAAAATTATTTACCCTTGCCTTTAACTTTTTTGATATATCTAAAATTTGAGATTGTGTATAATAATCTTTTAACACAGTAGAAAGTGTATCACCAGGTTTTATAATATATTCCTGAGCAAATAAATTGAATACAACTATATTCATTACAAATATAAATACACTTATTTTCCCCCTCATCTTACACTCTCCCAATCTTTTTCTTATAGATATATATATAAGTTATAACTATAAAAATTAACGCTGGCAATATAAAAATTGTAATGATATTAATTTTTTCTTTAATTAAAGTTAAATTTACTCCTATATAGTAACCTAT
>DHGE01000053.1:3129-4087 GCA_002402635.1 Deferribacterales bacterium UBA4806 | reverse complement strand
CTCCTTTTATTAATAAAAAAATATTTTCCATATTTTATAAGAAAGGGCCTACCTAAAAATAATGAGAGGTAGTAGTTTATAAGAGCTCCTAATAAACTCCCAAAGGCTCCACTTAAAATTACCATATAAATATTCATTTTCCCTGTAAAAGAAAGATATCCTGCTGGTGGCATAACTATTTCACTAGGGAACGGTATAAATGAACTTTCTATTGTCATAAAAATTAAAATTCCTAAATATCCGAATTTCCCTATATAAAATATAACTAAAGAAAATAATTCCTTTATTTTTAAGTCCTTAATAGTTCTTTTGCTTGATCAATTGATGATTCAGTAACATTGCCTGCTATCATTGTTGCTAAGACTTGCTCTCTTTTTTCTTTTGATAATTCAATTATATCAGTAAGCGCTTTGCCGGCATAATCTCTTTTTATAAGATGGTAATGTTTAGTACCCACTGCTGCAATTACAGGTAAGTGAGTTATAATTATTAATTGTTTTTTATTAGACAGAGATTTTAATTTTAGAGCTACTTTTTTTGCTGTTACTCCAGAAATTCCTGTATCTATTTCGTCAAAAATTATTGTCTCTTTGCCTTCAAATTCGCTAAATATCTCCTTTAAAGACAACAGTATTCTTGACAGTTCTCCTCCAGAAGCAATTTTATTAATGGGCATAGCATCAAAACCAGGATTTGTGGCAATATAAAATTCAACGTCATCAATTCCTCTTGTCGTATAATCAACAAGCTTATTGAAAATAACATTAAATACACCACCTTTTAAACCAACATCTTCAAATAGCAACATTATCCTTTTTTCTAGTTCCAAAGCCACTTTTTTTCTTTCTATACTTAAATCTTCAGCAATCTTTAAAAGATCATTTTTAGCAACAAATAAATCCTCTTCTATTTCTTTTAATTGCTCATCTTTTAAATAATATGATTCTAATGAGTTTGA
>DHGE01000053.1:0-2977 GCA_002402635.1 Deferribacterales bacterium UBA4806 | reverse complement strand
TGCCTTCAAATTTTCCAATTTTTTCAATGATAGACTGGTCAGTGAATTAATATTAATTTCACCATATTTTAAATAATCTAATAAAGCTACAATCTCTTTCTTAATTTCTTCTATATTAGTTAGTTTCCTAATTTTCTCGTCTAGCATTATATCTTCAGTTAGATTAATATTAGCACTTTCTAATTCATTTTTTTGAAATAATAAATAATCTCTATTTTTTTCAAATATTCTTTTTTCATCTATCAATTGAGCATACTTTTTATTAATTGATACAAATTTATCATAACAATTTTTATACTTTTCCAAATAACTTTTATCTACCAATCCATCGAGATAGAGCAGATGGTATTCTTTATCTAATAGTTTTTGATTTTCATATTGTCCGGAAATCTCAATAAGATTTTTAGAAAGGGTTTTTAAATCTTTTAGCGTGGCGAATCTGTTATTTATATATATTTTATTCCGGCCATTATAAGTTATTTCTCTACGTATATATACTTCACCTTCTATATTAAAAATTTCACAAAATTCTTTTGGCATTAAATTTCTAATTTTAGAAAAAAGAGCTTCTATTATGATAGTTTTATTTGTGTCTCTAAAGAAACCCCTATCAACTCGATCCCCTAATAACAATTTTAAAGCATCAATAATAATTGTTTTGCCAGTGCCTGTTTCCCCAGTAATGATATTTAAAGCTTCATCAAAGTCTATCTCTAAATTATCAATGACAAGAAAATTATGAATAGATAAAGTAGTGAGCACTTAGTTTTGCCCCCACCTCAACTTTTCTTTCAACAAAGAATAATAATTTCTATTAGAAGAAGTAACAAGTTTGACGTAGGTGTTAGCCTTGGTTATAATAATATCATTTGAACTATCTTTATTCAATCTTCTTCCAATTTGGCCATCACATGTTAAAAATATATTCTCATAATTATTTTTAATAGAGATATTAATTTTGCTATTTTTTGAAATAACTATTGGTCTGTGAGTAAGAGAATGAGGGCAAATCGGAGTAATTATAATAGAATTTAGCTCTGGGTAAACAATGGGTCCTCCAGCTGCAAGATTATAGGCTGTTGAGCCTGTAGGAGTTGAAAATATAATACCATCGGCGCGTAGTGCATTAACAAATTGTCCATCTATAACCAATTCAATGTCAATCATTCTAGCCAAGGCCCCTTTATTTATGACAACATCATTTAGTACTTCAGATTGGAAAACTTCGGTATTATCTTCCATAAGTTTACAATCAAGTTTCATTCTCTTTTCAATTGATGCTTTTCCAGAAAGAAAATCTTCAAGCATATTTATTGCTTCTTCAGCTTTTATTTCAGTTAAAAAACCAAGTCTTCCCATATTGATGCCAATGATAGGAGTCTCTTTTCCTTTCAATATCCTGGCAGCAGATAATAGTGTGCCATCACCTCCTATTACAATAATTAGATTGGATTTTAATCTAATTTCTTCTTCCTCAACAAAAGTTGTACTCTTTATAATGGAAGCAGTCCTTTTATCAAATAATAATTCAATATTATTATTTCTTAAAAAAGATATTATTTTCCTTAAAAGTACTTCAATATTCTCAGCATGCGGTTTTGCTATTATTGAAATCACTCTCATGCACAACACTCTCTACAATATTTTTTATACTATCTTGCTGCAGCTTATTTAGAACAAGTTTTTTATAAATAAAATAAGCAAGGTATTCTATATTTCCCTTTTGTCCTTTTATTGGTGAGACTGTTAATCCTAAAAGATTAAGGCCACAACTAACACAACTCAGAATGACATCAAATATTACTAACTTGTGTACTTGTATATCTCTAACAACACCATTTTTTCCCACATCTTTTTTTTCAGCTTCAAATTGAGGTTTAATCAGTAATACCAGTTCAGTTCCATCTTTACAAAATTGCAACATACTTTGTAATAATTTTTTTATTGAGATAAAAGACACATCACAGACAATGATATCTACAAATTCATTTATATCATCGAACTTTATGTATCTAAAATTAACTCCTTCATGTTTTATAATCTTGTCAGATTTACTCAATGAGAAATGAAGTAAATTTTTACCCACATCAACTGAATGAATACGTCTTGCACCAGATTGCAAAGCTAAGTCAGTAAAGCCTCCTGTAGAAGAGCCAATATCTAAAACTACTTTATCTCCAAAATCGATATGATAACAATCTCTAGCTTTTTCTAATTTTAAACCACCCCTACTTACATACTTTAAATTCTCTTTAATATTAACATCTACACCTTCATCAACTAGTGTACCACATTTATCAATTTTTTGACCATTTATGTAAACGTATCCAGCCATTATTAAGGATTGAGCTTTATTCCGTGATTCAACAAGCCCTTTATTGACAATCAATGTGTCTAATCTTTGTTTTTTCATGCTCTTTTATCTTTTTATATATATATTTGCTATTCAATCCAATTTTCGTTCTTAATTCTTCTATCGATCCATGTTCAATAAAATTATCAGGAAGAGCAAAACGCAATATTTTACTATTTACACCTCTATCGTATAACAAAAGGGCTATTTCTTCACTAATTCCACCTTTACCTGCACCTTCTTCTAAAATTACAATAATATCCTTATCATAGATAGAGCTATATATAGTTTCTATATCTAAAGGTTTTATAAACCTAATATTAATAAGTGTTTGTGGCCCTTCAGTTTTATCTAGTAATTTATACAAATCATATGCCACTGTAAATATGTGCCCAACTGATATGATCCCAATACTTCCACTATTATACAAAACTTCTGCTTTACCAAAATTTAAATCATTATCTAATAGTTCATTATATACATTTATCTCACCACGGGGATATCTTATAGCTACTGGACAATCTAAATAGGTACTCAACTTTATCATTTCTTCTAATTCATAACCATCTTTAGGGGCCATTAAAACAAAATTGGGGATCATTTTAAGATAAACCACATCATACG
>DHGE01000176.1 GCA_002402635.1 Deferribacterales bacterium UBA4806 | reverse complement strand
CCATCGTAAGAGGTGGAATGCCTAATCTGTCATTGCCCTCAATGTAGCCTGTTGCTCCCTTACCTTGCACTCCATGAACCATTTGAACCTTCTCCTCCAAGGTCATGCGCTGTAAAAGATCACTTACTCTTGCCTCAATATCTGCTGATTTGTCCTTATATACAGGTATTTCTTGAGATATGGCTGAATAACTAACTACAATACTTAATACCAATGCCAAAATAACTCTTAATACCATTATCCTACTACTGACTATTGACTCTCTCATTATTTGTACCTCCTGATAAATAAATGTTTTAATTTAAATAATTAATAAAATACTACTAACATTATATATATATTAAATTTATTTTAACATCATGTTTAGGTCATAGGAATAATATTTTATACCATTAATAAACTTTTAAGCCCCAAATAATTTATTTAAATTCTTTTATTATATTGCTCAAAGCTATCCCTTTTGATAAATCATTGCAAATTTTTATAATATAGGGCTTAGCATAGGTATAAAACATCTTATAGCCATCACACAGATAATTTAAGGGAGCCATTTCATTCTCAATATTAATAAACCTGTTTTTAGGGCATTCTCCGTTACAAAAAATCTTCACTTCACAATTCAGGCATTTATGAGGTAATTGCGATTTTAATTTACCAAAATTTCTTTGTCTTTCAGAGTAAACCAGTTCTGCTAATGGTTGATTCAAAATATTTCCAATAAAATAATCCTTATTAACAAAGTGATCACAAAAATAGAGGTCTCCATTGTGTTCTAAGGCTGGCGCAAAACCACAAATTTCAGAAAAAATACAAACTGAAGGGACCATTCCCATAGCTATATTAAAAGCACAATCAAATAACTGAATAGAAATTTTACCTATATCTCTTTTAATCCATCTTTTAAAAATATTCACTAAAAATTTCCCAAAAGCATCTGGAGAAATAGAAAAAGGTTTTATAGAATTGTCATTACATCTCTCCACTATAGGTATAAACTGCCAGTAATTTGTTTTCCCATACTCCTTAAAAAAATCATAAATATCCTTTGGATAGTTAACATTTACATTATTAACACAACAAAGAATATTAAAATCAACATTGTAATCATATAATATATTCAGTCCTTTCATCACCTTTTTAAAAGAGCCTTCACCATTTCTAAATTTTCTATACGCATTATGTAAGTCTTCAGGACCATCAAGGCTTAAGCCAACTAGAAATTTATTTTCTCTTAAAAAAGCTGCCCACTCATCATTTATAAGGGTGCCATTCGTTTGAATGGAGTTTCTAGTATTTTTCCCACCAGAATATTTATTCTGTAAATCAATTACTTTTTTAAAAAACTCTACACCTAAGAGTGTGGGTTCCCCACCCTGCCAAATAAATACAACCTCCTCACTATCCTGATCAATATAATTTCTAATAAATGTTTCAAGGACTTTCTCATCCATTTTAAAATTATTTTTATCTGGATAAATTTTCCTTTTACTTAAATAAAAACAATAATCACAACGCAAATTACAAATTGATCCAATTGGTTTGACTATTATACAATAGGGGTTTTTCATTAATTACCTGGTAAATATTTTCTTTCAAATCTATATATTTTATCAACCTCTAAAAGAGTTTTCCATTCATCAAAAGTCATGGCGAGTTCTTTACTGTCAGGTAAAATACCCTTTTCAAAAAGCTTCTCCAAATAAGTTTTAATGCCTTTTGCCGCTGCAAAAATAGTGCCTACTGGAACCGATACTCTTGCTACTCCTAGATTTCGTAATTCTTCAAGGCTAATTAATTTTGTTTTACCTCCTCCTATTGCATCAAACAAATTTATAGATATTGGTGCCTTAATTTCCTTAACAGCTTTCTCAATGTCACCTCTTCCACTAATGGCTTCCAAAAATATTAAATCAGCACCAGCCTCTGCGTAAGCGTTGCCCCTTTTTATAGCTTCATCAATACCAAATACTGAAATCGCATCAGTCCTTGCATTAATAACAAAATCTGGATCCTTTTTTGTATTAACAGCAGCTTTTATTTTTAACACCATTTCTTCTATTGATATTAAACTTTTCCCCTCAAGATGCCCACATCTCTTAGGAAACGTCTGATCTTCTAAATTAATTCCTGCACATCCTATGCTTTCAGACTCCTCTACAGTTCTAATTAAATTTATTGCATTACCAAAGCCTGTATCCCCATCAGCCATAACAGGTATATCAACAGATTTTACAATATTCTTTGTCATAACTAACATTTCTGTAAAGGTTAGTAATCCAACATCTGGTTTACCAAGAAAAGATCCTGAGATTCCAAAACCAGATACCTGTAAAGCCTTAAAACCAGTTTTCTCAATTAATATCGCTGACAATGCATCGTAAGCACCAGGCACAACTAGCGCATTTCTTTCTGAAATCATTTTTTTTAAGAGTGTCGTTTTCTTCAAATGCTCACCTCATTAAAATAAATTTTATAAACTATATTATAAAGTATTATAAATACATATTATTTAGCATATCTCTTAATTATTTTTGTAATAGATGGTAATGTAATACCTGCAATTGTTAAAATCCATAAAAATACAGAAATATAACTACTAAAAAAAATCTTTATATCTCCACTACTTATAATTAATGCTCTTCTTAAATTTGTCTCAAGTAGAGGTCCCAATACAAGCCCTAATATAACAGGTGCCAGTGGAAATCTAAATTTTCTCATAAAATAACCAACTAAACCAAAAATTATCATAAGGAAAATATCAAACATATTAAAATTTATTGTATATACAGCTATGCAGCTGATACCCACTATAATAGGCATTAGAATCCATTTTGGTACAAGTAATATTTTTATAAAAATTCTTGCTAAAGGTAAATTTAAAAACAGTAACAAGACATTGGCAACAAACATGGAAGCAATAAGCCCCCAGAAAATATCTGGATGGTTTTCTATCATAAGTGGACCAGGTGTTATATTCATTCCCATGAGAGCAGCAAGCATCACGGCTGTTGTTTCGCTACCTGGTACCCCAAGAGTAAGCATAGGAATAAGTGCGCCACCAACTGCTGAAGAATTTGCAGCTTGTGGGGATGCAACGCCCCTTATATCTCCACTGCCAAAATCACCTTTTTTAGCATATATTCTTTTTTCAATAGTATAAGAAATAAAGGTAGCAATTGTTCCACCTGCACCTGGCAATAAACCTATAATAAATCCAAGCATAGATGACCTTATAATTGTAAAAAGAGAAAAACAAAATTCTTTAAAACTGATCATTACCTTAGAAATATTAGCGTTAAATACTTTAAAGGCTTCTATATTTTCCATTGACATTAATATTTCACTTATTGCAAAAAACCCTATTGTGACAACTATAAAGTTAAGTCCATCATATAATCCCATAAATCCGTATGTAAACCTTGGGATACCCGTTTGTGAATCAAGTCCCACAGTGGCTAACATTAACCCGAAAACACTTGAGATGAGTCCCTTTGCTAAATTATCTCCACTCAATGTTGATAGCATTGAAAATGCAAAGACCATAAGTGCAAAGTATTCTGCAGGACCAAAGTGAATTGCCCAGCTTGACATTACAGGTGCAAAAAACATCATTATTATCAAAGAAAATATCGATGCAAAAAATGATGAGATTGCCGAAATAGCAAGAGCAGTACCACCTCTACCAGACTTAGCCATTGGATATCCATCAAAAGTTGTAACAATTGAAGCAGAAGTTCCTGGTATATTAAGTAAAATTGAACTTATTGCGTTACCATATTCAGCACCAAAATAAATTGCAGCAAATAAAATGAGAGCTGCCTCAGGTGGGAGTCCTAATGCAAACATAAATGGTGTCAGCATTGCTATACCATTAACAGGACCAATTCCAGGAATCATTCCTAATGTAGTACCAAAAAAACTACCAAGGATAACCATCAATAAATTAGTGGGCACAAAAGCGACAGAAAATCCATTTAAAAGGTAATGTAATATACTCATAATTATTTTAACATATCAATAATATAACTTGTCGGAAGATGCAATTTGAGCAGGCTTACAAAAAATAGATAGATGGCAATGCTAAATATCATTGCCATAATGGCACTTTTAAAAAAAGTACTTCCAAAAATTAAACCTAAAAAAGTTATATAGATAAAAGTGGCAATAATATAGCCTGATATCCAGAGTAAAAAAATATAAAGAAAAAGACTAACGATAAAAATTGGTATACGCCTATCAATTGCAGTTAATTTCCACTTTATTATATCTAATTTTCCTGGGAAAATAATTAAATATAAACTTAATATTATAGAAAACAAAGAAAGTAAAATTGGATATTTTGAAGGACCTAAAGGCTCAACTAAATATTCCAATTTGAATCTAAAAGCTGTTAAACCATAAAAAATTGAAAGAAATAATATTATACCACCAGCTACTCTATCTTTCATTCATGCTCAACTCTTTTATCAATTCCCTTAAATTGATTAAGGAATCTTCAATATATTTATTAAATGCATCTCCA
>DHGE01000126.1 GCA_002402635.1 Deferribacterales bacterium UBA4806 | reverse complement strand
GTGTATGTAATTAATAAGAATGGTAATCCTTTGATGCCTTGTAAACCTGCTAAGGCAAAACATTTATTAAAGGCAGGGAAGGCTAAGGTTATTAGGAAAAATCCTTTTACAATCAAGTTACTTTGGGATTGTGAAGAGAATGTACAAGAAGTAGTAGCAGGGATGGATACAGGGAGTAAAAAGATAGGGTGTTCAGCTATCAGTAACGGTAAAGTAGTTTATCAATCTGAGGTACAATTAAGGGAAGATGTTACCAGAAAAATGCAACAAAGGAAAATGTATCGTAGAAATAGGAGACAAAGAAAAACTAGGTATAGAAAATCAAGATGGCAAAATAGGGCTTCTATGAAAAGAGAGGGCAAGTTAGCACCAAGTATTAAATCTAAAATAGATTCTCATTTACGAGAAAAGAAATTTGTAGAGTCTATATTACCAGTAACAAGATGGAGAGTAGAGACAGGGAACTTTGACATACATAAAATTACTAATCCTAATGTTAAGAGTAAAGGTTACCAAAATGGTAATCAAAAAGGTTTCTACAATGTAAAAGCTTATATTTTACATAAGGATGGATACCAGTGTCAGAAATGTAAGGGGAAAAACAAGAAATTACATGTACACCATATTACTTTTAAAAGCAAAGGAGGTACAAATACCCCTGATAATCTAATAACCTTATGTACAGATTGTCACGATAAACTACACAAGGGAGAATTTAGTATTAAAGGAACTAAGAGTAAAACAAAAGATGCTTCACATACTAATATTATAAAATCACAGTTAAAGAAACAATTTGGGGAGTTTGAAGAAACCTTTGGTTATGAGACTAAGTATAAAAGGGAACAAATATTAGGATTGCTAAAAACACATTATAATGATGCTATAGCTATTTGTTGTGAAGAGGGAGAAATTGTTGAACCTGATGATACAGTTTACTATAAAAAACACATAGCTAAAGGGGATTATAAACAAACCAGGGGTAAACACTCTGAACAGAAAATACCTACAGGTAAATTATATGGATTAAGAAAATTTGATTTAATTAAGACTTTAAAAGGTGTAGGTTTTGTTAAAGGTAAACGTAGCACAGGAAAATTTGATTTAATGAATATAGAAAACAAAACTATAGCTTCAGGTGTAGATATAAAGAAATATTGTATTAGATTACAAGCAAGAAGTACAATATTATTAGAAAGAAGGAGAGTGTAATATGGCTGTTTTACCACCCGATTATTATAATAGATTTGAAAATTTTAAATCTAAAAAATATAAAAGAAACCTTTACCGAGCTGGTAAAGGGTTACAATCGGCAGAATTAAATGAAGATCATAATTTCATATTAGATGAAATAGCAACTATAGGAACTACAATATTCACCAATGGTGGAATATTAGCTGGTGGAGATATTATTTGGAATAGGGATATACACCAAGCCGTATTAAATAATGCTAAATTTTTTGCTGATGGATATAGTCACGATGTAGATACAAAAACTTTTCAGATTGGTATTGATGAAACAGTTAGAATTGGATTTGGATTACGTAGTGTAGTTATATCCGAGATTGAAGACCCTATAATAAGAGACCCAGCACTAAATACCAGAAACTACAATGAAGCAGGAGCTTATAAACTACAATACCAAGCAAGATGGTGTAAGGAAACAGACCTTGCTGGAGACGAAACATTTTTTCCAGTATATTCCTTTGTAAATGGAGATTTAGTAAGTAAAAACATAGAAGCTCCAGATGTAAACCTATTATACGAGGCATTAGCAAGATATGATAGGGATAGTAATGGTAACTATGTAGTCTGGGGAATGGAAGTTAGCAATGATAGGAAAGATACAAATAGAAAAGTTAACATAATAAATGTAATGCCGGGATTAGCACACGTTTGGGGATATGAAGTTAGATATGACTATATACACAAGTTTGATGTCCCTTATAATCTAGACCAAGAATTTCAAAACAATGAACCTACAACTTTTACAGCAGATGGCTGGTACCAATTAAGATGGAACCCCATTGCTAGTGTAGGAGAAGTTAATGGTACAAAAAATATAACGGAAACTATAACAAGAGGAGTAAACCCTAACACAAGTGATATTTTACCACATACTCCAGTAGTTCAGATAATAGAAGTAAAACAGGGAACTACAGTTTATACACCTGGAACCGATTATGTTCAAAATGGAGACGCTATCGACTGGAGGTTAGGTGGTAATGAACCTGCCCCAGGAAGTCTTTATACCGTAACATACGATTATCAGCAAATATTACAAAATGTTCAGATTAGCGAAGATAGGAAGTCCATTAATGTTACAGGTTTTAAACCAAACACTACCTTCTATGTGGACTATTATTACTATATACCAAGAATAGATAGACTCATCCTAAAACGAGATGGAAGTTTGGAATTATTAACAGGTGTAGCTAATAGATTAAGACCAGCAGTTCCTAAAATGAAGGAGACTACAGGACTACAATTAGCACAGTTATATTTACTTTATGACCAGGCTCCAGTTATCACAATGGATTACTACAGAGCTTATAGGATGTCAGATATACAGCATATTTTTGAAGTATTGGACAATGTAGATTATAATGTAGCTATGTTAAGCTTAAGAGATGATGCGAGAAGTTTTGAAAGTAGTACAGATAAGAAAAACCTATTTGTTGATGCCTTTCTAGATGATAGATTAAGGGATATGGGGATTGAACAAGACGCTATTATAACAGATAAAACCTTATATCCTTATGTGGATTTCGAAAGTAATCAAATACAAGTATTCAATAGTGCTAATACAATAAAGATACCTTGGGAAAATGTGGACTATATAAACCAGTATAATATTACAGATACCACAAGAATTAACGATGTAACTATGTTAGATATAGTAACGCCTTTTATAAGACTGAATAGACGTGTTCATAGATGGATAGACTGGCACGTACACAAACATATATTAAGATATAACCTATTTTCAGAAATATTTCGAGACAGTGAACATTATAAACCAAAGATAATAACACCCACTCAAATTATAGATGTATCAGCAAAAGGTTTTATGGCTAACGAGAGAGTACTTATTGAATTTGATGGGAAACCTATAAAAGAAGTAATTGCTAGTAGTGACGGGAGTTTAGAAACTGATTTGGAAGTTCCGAGACAATTTTTCGAAGGAACTAAACTAATAAAAATGATTGGACAAACAAGTGGAATAGTAGGAATTATCACATACGAAGACCATCATTTGGTAGTAGAGATTAATAGAGCTTATAGTCAAACTTGGGGCGAACCAATAGCTGAGGTATTCCTAACTGATGATGATATGTTTCTAACTGGTGTGGATTTGTATTTTGTTAATAAACCAGATACCTACGTTGATGTTTACTTAACTGAAACAAAAGATGGATACCCAGATAGAAGGAGAGTACTCCAAAAAGTTAGATTATATCCTGAGGATATTACTGACGCTCTAAATGCTATAATATTAAAACATACCTTTACTAATTTAAGTTTAAACGGTTGGAATAACATACTAGTAAAAGGTAGTATGGATATTGATGTCCCTGGCTGGGGAATGACTTTTACCAGTTTTTATATACCACATTCTCCCGCAGTGGAAATATCGGAAGGAACTACAGAAGTTACTTTACAATTCGATATAAAAGCTTTTGCTTTAGAACCTAGTGATTATATAAGTGTTGAATGGTATAATGGGGATAGTTGGCAAAGTGTAGGTTCTGTTCAATTTAGTGAACTACATAATACAGATAGTATTCCTGTATTATTTCATAAACAGATAGTATTAAATACTAGTCAATTCGGTAGAGGGAATAATTTTTTAAGATTTCAGGTTATAACAGACCACCCAAGTGCTTATAAGGAAGTATGGATAAGTAATATAACAATAAGCAGTAATATACAGCAACCAAAACAATGGACTCACGTTTACTTCGATGAACCAACTTTTGTAGCTGGTGGTGAACAGTATGCTATATTATTGGAAAGTCCTGATATAAATGC
The DNA here is from genome assembly GCA_002402635.1 of Deferribacterales bacterium UBA4806. Classification (GTDB taxonomy): domain Bacteria; phylum Chrysiogenota; class Deferribacteres; order Deferribacterales; family UBA228; genus UBA228. The sequence goes on along the minus strand of DHGE01000126.1, from coordinate 65,448 downwards.
AAGAGTAGGGATAGCTAGACTTGGTGAATATGATAGTATGAATAATCAAATATACTCCACCCCAGATACCAAGCTAGTACAATTTTTAAAATCAAGAGATAGGACAGGCTGGTATAAATTACCAAAACAGCATCTGACTTTTCAATTAAAGAAAGCAAGGTTTATAGGAGATGATGGACACGGAACTTATATTTTAAATATGGGAGATTATGAGGCAACTGGAATCAGCGATGCTTTAATCCTTACAGGTAGTGATAACCACCCTTATACAAAAGTAGAGTTTATATTAACTTTTGTGGATAGGAATAATGAACAATATAGTTTACTACCCTACAAAATATTAACCTTCCCAACCTATACAGGTACAATAAATATACAGGTAAAACTAGCAACTACCAATATGAATTACAGTCCCTTTATTGATAGTGAAATTGTATTATGTTTAGGAGTATTAAGTAGTCCTTCGGAATACGTTAGCAGAGCTTTCGAAATAAATGGAAATGATATGAAAGCTTATGTTGATGTTAAGGAGGATATAAATACATCGGTTAAAGTTTACTATCAGGATACAAATGGTAATTGGGCTGAAATGACAAGAAATGAAACTTATTACGTAGGAAAGTCCGATGGGTATGTAGAAAGACAATACATTGTTAATGGAATACAGGATATTAGTCAAACCCGTATAAAAGTATCCTTAAACTCCACTAATAGTTTTTATAGGTGCTACGCCCAAAATCTTAGAGTTTATGTCATTTAGATGGATGTTAAATGCCCATTAACTTTACCAATTTAGATAAAACCAACCAGTTACATAATAGTTACGAAATAATTAATAAAAATATTAATGTAACTGACCAGTTTATCTTTTCCCAGCAAAATTACTACAAGAATAAATATCTGGAAGATACTCTATTAACGGATATATTACAAAATAGCAATTTTAATATCTGTAAAAAATTAATCTTTTACGAGAATACAAATATATCGAGCTTACAAAAAGTAGGCTCTCCATTACCTGTACTACAAAATAATGTCCTAAAAGTATATAAAAACACTAGCGTTAGATATAAGATAATTCCTCAAATAAGATATGATATATTTTATATATATGTAGAGGGGGTAGGAAATTACACTTTAAAATATAGATTAAGTGCTATTGATGATTTTAAAGAAATCCCAGCACTTAGCCTAATAAAACCAGACACACTGTGGAATTACTTGGAAATAGAAATATCTGCTATAGAAGATTTATCCCTAAATGGCTTTGGTGTGTTTTATGATTATGTAAATAACCTAAACAATGTAAAACCTTTTTTGAATTCTGTTATCTATTTTGAAAACAATATTAATGTAGATGACCTGTTTACCCTGCCCATTTATATTTATCCCTCTACGCAGATATTTGACTATAAGGGAGATTTGTTAGTAAGTAATATAGATTATCAATATATAAATTATAATACAATAAAATTTCTAAAACCATTTAGGAAAAGCGATTATATATTTGTAACTGATTTATATAATATACAAAACAACGTTAGTAGGAATAATGAAATACTTAACCAACTCAACAAGGATTTACAAAATAACCTAACTTTATTACAACAGCAGTTTGGCGAATTAAGTGATGAAATAACCGAGTTAGAAGGTTATCTAAATAATACACAGACCAATTTAGAAAATGCCATTACTAACTATAATAATGTTAATTCACAAATAATAACTATAATCAACAATATGCAAAATATAGTTATTAATATAGATAACCAACTAGATGTAATAGAGACCACTATAAATAATATAAATACTACCTTAAACAGCTTAAACAATAAACAACTGACAGATTTTACTACGGAAATTAATATTAATTTTGTAAACTATTTTAATAGTATCTTAACCAATCTAGAAACACAATTAAGTCAATTTATAAATAATTCTTTACCTACCAACAGATATAATGACGCTAACTCCATTTATTTAACAGAATATAATAAATTCAACGACTTTGAAAATAGAAATAACACTATAAATAGTAGGATAACAAGTCTCAACAACGGGATTAGTACCCTACAACCAAACTTAACTGGTTACAATAATAGAATAACTATAATAAATACCAATTTACAGAATATCGAAAATGATTTAGCAAGTAAAGAGGAAATATTAAATACAGATATTCAGATTATAACAAACGATAAGGATACCTTGGTAGAAAATGTTAATACCTTGAATATCGAGGCAACCAATTATTTTAATAGTATTGAAGGACAACTAAATAACGCAGTTAACAATAGTAATACTACCTTAATAAATACACAACCATATTTAATAAATATAAATAACGAATTAACTAATTTTACAGCCTCTTTCCCATCTGATTGTATTTATGATTTACCACTTAATATCACTATAACACAACATAGTACCAGTATTATGGGGGATATTTTTTACCAACTTAAAACACCAGAGAATAAAATATATAATTACCCAAAACAGGATACCATTACATATACCCCAGGTTACGATACTACCAATATAAATCAAACAAAAACATTTTATCTACGAGCTTCAAATGGTTATCATACTACAGAATGGGTTGGGTATAATGTGTTAATAAGAAATTATAAACCACCAGTAGCAGTTCTAAATTCAGACCCCGACCACGGTACCTATCCGGTTTTAAAAGAATATAAAGAATATACAATAAATATAACTAGTCCAGATGGGACACCAATAATTGATAGCAATGTAACATTTACGGAAATATCCTGGGCATATAATACAAGTTTTAAAAATCCCAATGCTGTAGGAATAACTATTACCAAAGTCAATAATTCCTCCTACAAAATAAAAATTGATAATGCTTCGTGGAATATACAGGATATAGGTACTCTTTTCACTACCAAATACAGATTTATAGACCCTTTTATACGGTTAACAATATCCGCAACAGAAAGTCATTATTCTTCTTCAAATACAGTAATAAATAATATACAAATAAGACCTAACTATATTCCTGTGTCAGCTAGTGCAATATATTGGGATGGTTCCGTTTCTGGTGATGATTTAAAATATGTTAATAGTAGCGCAAATATAAGACGCACATTCGGTCCTGTTGTGGGCAGTACATATTCTATAACATTAAATTTATATGATGATGATACTGTTAAGGGAATAACAACAAGTCTAAGAAATATTGTATGGAGTAGGGGTTCAGGTAATGTGGGGGTAACTTTTTCAATAAGTGGTTATAGTTTAACAGTTAATGCTAAAATTAATTCATTAACTTGGGATGACCCTGATACACCTTTAGGATATATTTTAATATATTTTAATATATCAGATAAACACAGTAATAGTTTTTACTATAACTGGGCGATAGAACAATAATGATAAAATTAAAAGAAAGTTTAATTAAAATTAATAACAACTTAAATAATTACAATAATATCCTACCCTCTCTTTTATTCAAAACCTACAAAAAATATTTATTTTTATCTGAATTTACTAATTTATTAAACAATGTAGATTTTCAAAATTGCTATATCAATTATTTTTTCGAGGACAAAGATATAGAAAGATATGGAGATATTATACCAAAGTTTAAGGATACCTATTTTGAGTGTGATGTTAGTTCTGAACTAAGAACTTCTGTAAATTTAACTACCACTTATTTTTATATATTACCCATAGCGGATAAAGAAATAAACGTATATTATAAATATGGGGATAATTATCAAGAATTTACTACGACAGAAAATAAAACTATAACAAAATTCGATTTAAAGTTTACTTTTAATACCTCCACCAAGTTCTACGGGTTTTGTATATTATATGGATTTAAACCAACTTTTAATGTAAGTAAAGTAAAACAGGAAACCATATTTACCTTAACAGAAGATATAACAGTAGGGCAAGAAATAACCCTCCCACTTGATTTTACTTATATAAAGATATGGGACGACACTGGAAAATTCTGGATACCAGATTATGATTATGTAGTTAAGGATAAAAATACAATTATAACCAATAATGATTTATCAGCAAACCATTCCTTATATTTGAAAGAATATTATGTGGAAGCAGATTTTAGTAAAAGTAATTTTCAGATAATAAAATACATTGAAAATATAATACAAGGAACGGTAGGAGATATTTATAATAAACTACAATCCTATAACACCCAGATAATCGAATTAAGAAATGAAACGCAAGACCTATTAATAAATATAAACAATATAGACATAACTCTGGAAAATAATTATAACCAATTAACCACTGCCTTCCCGGATAGAATTACTACCATAAATAATAACACCTCCTATATAGAAGATACTTATATACCCCAGACACAAAATACCATAAATAATTATAAAACCACTACAACCAATTTGATAGAGAGTAAAAACACAGAATTTATAAATAGAGTAAACACTTTAAATAATAATTTAAATAATTTTTTAAATAATATAAATAGTCAAATATCAACCTTAAACAATAATATAAATACTTTAATCAGTAATATAGGCTCTTATACCAACCAGTTAAATGATTTTGATACCAATGTATTAGGTTCAACTAATACCAGTGTAACTATAACCACTACAAATATGACCAACTTAAATAACGCTTATACTACCACAAACAACAATTTATTACCTGCTTATAGTAAAAAGGATACTTTAAATAATAATATAAATACTATGTATAATAATATTATGACTATAATTAATAATTTACGTGCTGATTTATTAGAAACGCAAGATATAGTAAATAATATAATAAGCAATATAAATAATACCATACAAAATAATACAAATGTTTTATTCGATATAAACAACAATTTAATTAATACTTATCAAAACTTAAACCTATATAATAATTTATCACAAACCTCCTTATTCGTAACAGAGCCTGCTATTGAAATCCCTACCTTTTTTAATATAGAGGATAAAGTTCTTTTAACTGCTAAAAAGGGAAAAAGCTATTTCACTGATAGGATTACTTATTTATGGAAAATAGAAGATAAGAGTTATGTAGGTGAAAGGTTTTTTGTAGATTTACAAGCAATACCTGGACAATCCTTTAGTTGCACCTGTCAAACGATGGATGATTATTTAAACCTGAGTATTCCTGTGTTTTTTATGCTAACAGCTATGACTATGCCTAATATTCAATTTACATATACAATAAATATAACCAGTTCCATAGACAGTGCTACCGTGGATGTATTTTTATCAAACCCAGAATTACGATATAATATAAATTTAATAGGAACTACAAATATAATAAAACAACAAATAAGTTCTACCCAATATAAAATAACTTTAACAGATATAAACGATTTCGGGAAAATATATAAAATTATAATTAGAGGATATAATACACAGAATTATTTCGTTGAAAAACAGGACTTTGTATTAATTGGTGGAGAATAAATGAATAATATTTTTTTACTGGATTTGGTAAATAATAAGAATAGCCTAGAAGACTCCGTAATTGTATTAAATAATAATTATCAAAAAATATTAAATTTAAGTAAAGAGTTAGAGTTTAGACTAAACCAAATAAAAGCAGATGGGATTTATATAAATAAGTTTAGTAATAACCTATTTGAAAATTGTTATATAAATAGTATAGAAGTTGATAACGCTATAGCTAAAACCATACCTTATACAAACTTATCTTACAGTGGGACTGGTACTGTTATTTTTAGGCATAATTTATTCTTAAATAATTTTAGTATATTATACACAGGCAACGGGACAATACAATTACAGTGGAGCCCAGACAATATTACTTATTTTAATACAAAAAATTACGAGTTTATTAATTATAAAACTAATATTATTTATATAAAATTTACTTTAACCAATGCCTCCCTATATGGATATGCTTTATTTTATAACTCAAAGACTACCACAATTACAGAAAACAATAATATAGTATTTAAGCAAATAACCACTACAAAAGATTTACTAGCTAATAGTTATCTAAACCTACCTCAGGGAATTACAAATATAAACAATCAGGTGGAAATTTATAAAAATAATAAATTACTTATCCCTGACATTGATTATTTAGCAGTAAGTGATAATACAATAAGGTTAATAAATACAATACCCGTAAATACTGTGTTAAGTTTTTATTGTTATAAGATGGAGTATCCTATTCAACTAGATAATACGGGGAAAATAGAATATTTACAGAAACTAACAGATGTGTATAATAACAGCTTAATTGATTTGTTTAACAATCTGGAAAATACTGCTATAAATGTAAATGAAAATCTGGAAAAAGTAACTAACTTAATAAATGGAATTCAAGATAAAGCTAATCAATACCAAACCGAAACAGACAATATGAATACTTCCCTACAAAATCAAATAGATATAATAAATACTACATTGGATAGTATTATTACCAATTTATATAATATACAAGAAGATTTAAACAATTATATAATAACTACAAGAAATACTTATAATAATTATAAAACAAGTTTAAGTAATAACATAAATACCTTTAATACAGATTTTACAAATGCTCAAATAAATTTGTCGGAGGACATTACTAATATAAATTTATCCCTAACCAATGTAGAAACACAGGTAACTTCTTTACAAACTTTAACCAACTCTATAAACAATAAAATAATTGGATTAGAAAATCAGGTAAATAATTTACAAATAATATTAAACACCGTTACAGGTTTAAATACAAGCATAGCTACTAATTTAAACGAACTGGAAAATGCTATTGTTATATTAGATAATGATTTACAAAATAAAAATACAGAATTAACAAACCAGATAAATCAAAACCAAGAATTTTTGAATGAAATAACTAATATTTATAATGCTACTAATAATAACTTATATGAAACACAGGATTTATTTACCACAATGTTTGGAGAGATAGATAACAATATTACTTTAATAAACAATAAAATAACAGAAATACAAAATTTACCTGAACTGAGAACAGATGATATTTATTTTACCTCTCCAGAAGTTATATATGAAAATACTATAAAATACAATAATAAGTTAAGAATATTAGTGTTAAATGATTATACTTTACAAAATAAACAAGTAAGTGCCCAAATAAGACTACCAGATGGGACTATAAAAAATACTTATGAAAGCATAGATGGAATACAAATACCTTATATAAAGCAAGATGGTGCCTGGATAGGAGCTGATGGGTATGCCTTCCCAAGTGCAATGCACTACAAGAACCCCAAAAGTTATCCCGAAACCAGTGCTTATTATTATGATAATCAAGGAAATGATTACTACTGGATTAAACCTAACGGATATTCTAATCCTATAAAAATCTATTGCGATATGACTGTAAGTAATGGTGGTTGGATGGGCTTAACTTATTGGAATATAGATAATCCTTGGACACAAGCTCCTTATGTTAGTATTACTAGAACAGATTATCACCTTGGTGGAAACTGGACTGTAGGAATTGGGGACAACTCTAACAATTATGGTAGTTTTGCTAGTATTATTGGACATATATATTTTTATATATCTACAGGAAGTGACCCTTTATTTGGAAACAGTAATGTAAGTGTATATTGGACTATTACCTTCCCATTTTATTTTACTCAGGTTTTTATACCAAACGATTTTCAAATAATAAGAGTAGGTAGTAACGGATTGAGTATAAATAAAAAAATGAGCAACTGGGATGCGCAGGACTATAATTCACTGGCTTTAGGTTTACCTGTTAACCCCCCTGCTATTGATTATTTTACAGTTATGGGAAGTGTTGCTACTACATTAACTAACAACGCCTATACAATACCTACTAATACTTACAATTTAGATACGCCTATGAACGCAATAAGAGTAGGGATACAATATGATGCCCCAAATATTACTAATGCTTTGTGGGCTAATGGAATGATTTTTGTGAGGTAAAAATTGGCATATCAAGTATTCTTTACGCAATTAAATCACGATGTAAGTCAGGTAGGTAGTAATTACACCTTTTCTGTCAGATTACAGGATAATGATAGATATGGTGAATGGCACGATTATACTTATACTTTAACTGACCAGGATATTTGCTATTGGCTAATGTATTCCATAAAAGACTCAAACAATAATGTAATCAATAATATAATAGAAAAGAATATAACATATACTATAACTTTAACAGATGTAGCAGGAGGCACTTATAGTATCGATATTCCTGAAGATGAAAATATTACTTTTATAGATAATGGAAATGGGACTTTTAACTTAACAGTAAATACTAATTTTAATAATCATTTAATACCGCTAACTTTTAAAGCTGTTAAGAATAATGTAGAAGTAAAACATAATAAAAATTTATATGTTAAAGAAATTAAAGCTTTAGAACCAATGGACTATAATGTAACTGTAACCGAAATAGGAACTATAACACCAGTGGATATAAAAGTAGTAATTGAAAAGACTTCCTTATTGATAGACTATATTGTAACGGAGTTAAGTATATAATTATGGACGTAAACAAAGGTAAGATTTACAAAATTACACTAACAAAAACCACAGGGGAGACTGCCTTGGAAAGTTCTTATGCTTATATTCTAGAAACAGTTAATTATATTACCTTAAATAAGGTAACTGAAACTGAATATAGTTTATATGTAGGTAATACTACAACTACAAAATTTACAGTTTCAATAAATGTAACAGATAACCAAGGCAATAATATAGGTAAAGTACTTAATTTTAACATTGTTTCATAAAAAGAGTTATTATAATATAAAGAATAAAGAGGTGCTTTTTGAAAAAAGAAAAAAACAAAAATAGTTTAGCAAGAGTTCAAAACCAAATTAATAGTTTATTAAACAAAGAAGATATTTTCACTAAGTTAACCACAAGAAGTTTGAACGACACTAAACTTTTTAATGTTTTTGATGAACAAAAACTAGAAAAGATTGGAGAGCATATACCAGAGATAAATAGAGCTACAAAAACTTTGGGACGTTCTAAAACCAATATTACAGGTAGATTAATGACCTTAACTATGTTACACGGTATGAGCTGTCCTTACAGACTATTGAGACAATGCTTAACTGAAATAGAAGATAGAAGAGGAGCTTTACTACACAATATATTGGGATTAAAAAAAGCTAAAATTGAATTGGAAACATTACAGGAAAAGTACCAAGAAATGCTAAAATCTGACTATGATAAAAAAGAACTAGCTAAACTATCCCTGGAAATTGAAGAAAAGGCTACTGGGATAAGTGATAGTTTTACATATATTGAAGGGGCTATAAAGGATTTAGCAAACTTCGTTACCGCATATACAGAGATAAAAAAAGCACATAACATACCAGACAACTGGGATGAAAAAGATGCCCAAGAAGAGGAGATAAAATTTCATATTAGAAGGGCATTTGAATTATTGTATAGAGACATATTAACACAAGGGAGACCAAGGGATAGTATAATTGAATACCTATCCCAATTTGGTATAAATGTTCAAACTGCCTTATTTTTAGTTAAAAATTACGTAATGCACACAGAACAGGAAATACAACAGGGTAAGTTCCCGAACATAGAACATTTTGAGGAGTTTTTAGATAAGATAACAAATGAGTTTCAAAATGAATACAAGTTAGTACTTAAAAGAATGGGATTAGAAGATATAGGAAAAGATTGGTATATTTATTTAGACAGAAATGCCCTACCAGAGGAGTAAATTATGGCGTTTATAATACGCAAAGATGATAATACATTAGAAAAAATAAATCTAGAGGATAGCACTACACCTGTGGATTTAGTACAATTACAAAATAACCTATTAAAACAATATACCTCTCTGGAAAATTATATCAAAGCCTTAAAATTAGCACCAACCCCCAAAATTCTCAATATAGAACCTGACCAGGTTCTGTCTATCAATGAAAAAACAGTTCAGATAACGCCTTTTGATGGTTATGGGACACCTTTAACTACTCAAGTTCAAATAGCTACAGATGACCTATTTCAAAATATAGTTTTCGATAGCTATGAAGTAGAATATACCACTACTTATACACATCCTTTCAATTATACTGATAGAACTTATTTTATAAGGGCAAGATATAAAGATAACTTAGGAAATTATACCTTATGGACACCTTACGTTAGATTTTATGGTGAAGACTGGTATATACCTAATTATACTATATCTGTAACCCCAGCCGCAACTACAATAGATACTACTATAAATATAACTAATCTTAATAATAATACAAGTTTATATCTAAGTGTTGATTATAAACTCAGTACAGATACAAGCTGGACAAGTATATCCTTTGCTAATAATCCTATTACAGGAGTAGGGACTTATACAATTCAAATACCTAATCTAGCACAAGAAACAAGTTACGACTACAGAATTATCATTAAAAACAGTGACCAGACAAAATCTGTTATCAGTAAAATTTACACCACCACTACAACTAGTTTACCTGTGTTCGGAGATACTGGTATTATAGCAGGTGGTATTAGAGCTAATTTCGTTTATAGTGATATGCAAAGTTTAAATATTCCTGTATCAGGTCAGACCTCCTATTTCGGGGATATGATTAATTCTATATCCCGTATGAGTGGGACTTCTGACAAGAATAGGGGAGTTTTCAGTGGTGGTTTAACAAAGGAAAACTTAACCCTAGATAGTATTCAATATATCATTATATCAAACCCCAATAATAGCTTATATTTCGGTAATCTAACTCAGGCTAAAAGAAATACAGCCTCCACTAGCAATGGGCAATTAGCAGTAGTTAGTGGCGGGCAAAATGATAATGGGGCAACAAAATCATTAGATTACTTTAATTTATACATAGTAAACAATGCTAAACATTTTGGAGATGCTAGTCAGAACCTTTATGTTCACGCCTCTACAACAAATATTACCAGAGGTGTAGTAGCTGGTGGATATAATGGGAGTAATTATGTCCAGAAAATTGAATACTTTACATTTGCTACCCCAGCAAATACACAAACCTTTGGTAACTTAACACAAGCAAAAAGTGGAATAGGAGCTACCAGTAATAGAAGTAGAGGGATATTTACTGGTGGATATTATTACAGTTGGCCGTTTGGTTATTATTACAATAGTATTGAGTACATTGATATAAATACAACAAGTAATGCTGCAAGTTTTGGTATTATGGGCAGACAAGCAGAATATTTAGGAACAGAATCAAATGGGGCAAGGGCTGTTATGATAGGTGGGGATAAAGGAAGTAATACGTATTATAGTAATATAGAGTATGTGGATATTAACACTTTAAGCAATGGAATAACTTGGGGAAACCTTGCGAGCCCAAGGTCTATGATGGCGACTTGTAGTGGAAAATAAGATGAATATGGAAAATATAAATGTTAACGTTTTACAGCGGATTTAGGAGTAATAATAAAATATTGAAAAAGATTATTGATAATATAACTATCTTCGCTTTAAAAAAGGAGATACCTGATATATTGGATAGAAAATTAAATTTTAACTTTGTTTTTACAAAAAATTTATTTAACAAAGAAGATGTTTTTGGTTATACATTGTATTTCTTCCCAAATAGTTATAGTATTGGATTAGATATTTGTTTAGATGCTAAATTTTTTATAAGAGTTTTAATACATGAATTGATACATTGTAAACAGTACATAAAAAAAGAATTAAAAGAAATAAATAAAAATGGAAAATGTTTATATATTTATAAAAACAAGGAATATGTATTTGAGCAGATTACTAAACAAGAATGGAGTGAAAATGAATGGGAGAAGGATGCCCTTGAGCAAGAGGATGAGTATTTAAAGTATATAGATAAATATTGTAGAGAGGATATTACGTGCCTTCATCGTTTGTTACATTAGAAAATACGGGACTATTAAAAGAGAATATTGCTAATCAATCAGGTAGTCTCCTAGCATTAAATGAAAATGGTATTATTGCTAACAATTTTATAAAGGAGACTTATAAATACAGAACTGTTATTTGTAAAGCTTTTGAAGATATGGAAGCTGGGGATTTTGTTTACATAAATGAAAACAATGAAATCCTAAAAGCCGATGCTGGTATAAATGGAAGATATGCTAAGGGATTTATTATAAATGATACCTTATCAGATAATTTAACATTGGTTTATCTGAATGGTATTAATACAGGGTTGAAAAATCTACAAGTAGGGAAAACTTATTACTTAAATTACAATGGAAAAGTGGACTATGCTAACGTAGGATATAATAAAATAATTTTACAAAAAGTTGGGGTAGCAATAAGCAAGGATAAATTACTGGTAAATTTAAGTTATCCTCAAAAACTTATTTTACAAACACCTCCAGCAAACATAATCCCATTGGATATTAAGATAGAAATGACTGAGGAATTTTTACAGATAGAATATAATATAACGGAGTTAACTTAATGATAAAATTACAGGACATTATACAAGGGGATAGTAAACAAATCCTATTAGAATTCACCACTAATTATACTACACCCATAAATCTAACAGATGCTATCGTTACTTTTACATTGAGGGACTTGAAAGATAATATAATTTTACAAAAAATAGTAACGGAACACATAGACGCAGTTAATGGAAAAACTATGATAGAGCTAACTTCCAATGATACTAATAAACTAAAAGAAAATTCAATATATAACTATGATATTGAGTTTAAAAAAGGTAATATTACTAAAACTATTTTAAATGACAGGATTAAGGTGGTAAAAGATGTTACCCCTTAACCAGAGGTTTTATTATGAAAATGTTATTAGACAATAATGAAGAATTTACATACACCAAGAGTTTAATCTTTTACTACAAAAGGGAGGGGGATTTAATAAAAAAGGTAATATATAAAATTGATAACGAAACCTATTATTTTATGGAGTTTTCGGAAGTCAATAAAAACTATTTCTTATCTGACTTCCCAAGAAAACTAAACAAAAATCAGGTTATTGATTTGTTACAAAAGGAAAGAATTGAATATCAGAATATTTCTACAGAGGAATTATTGAATGCAAACTGATAAGATTTTTGTTAATTTAAAAGACGAAAATATACAGGTTAACCTACGTGATGTTCTTGTTCTGCCTATCCCGGATACATTACAATTAACAGCTGGAGAGGATATAATTAGTCATAAAGTAATAAAAATAGGTACTGATGGAAAAGCATATATAAGCAATAATCAGGATATAAATAATATATTTTCAACAGTAGGTATAGCAGGCACTGGGGCTAAAAAAGATGAAAATATAACAATAGTAAAACAAGGAATAATACAGGGTTTTTACAATTTAGAAATAGCAAGTACATATTATGTAAATGAAGTAGGAGAGCTAACTAAAGTACCACCCACTACAGGTTTTGTATTAAGAATGGGGGTAGCTTTTACTGAAAATACATTTTATGTTAAATTAGGCGAGCCATTTGTAAAAAATTAAAAATAATAATAAGGAGGTTTTAGAAAATGGCAGACAAATATATCAAACTTAATCAAAATGGATACTTGGAAGAGGTAGTAGCAACAAGTATTAGCACAGGCGTGGATAGTGCTGGTAAAATTATAGCATTGGATGCGCAAGGAAAAATTGATAGTTCTTTACTACCAACTGGTGTAGGTGAAGAAGTAAAAGTATTGCCCACCTATGAAGCATTAGCCGCAGGGGATTTCGTAAATGTATTTTCTGATGCGGGAACAATAAAGGTAAGGAAGGCAGATGCTAGTTCTATCGGTAAAGGAGCTGATGGTTTTGTATTACAAAGCTATGGTGCTTCTGTAGATGCTAATGTTTACTTGGCAGGATTTAACAATGCTTTGAGTGGATTAACTGGGGGTAGTGTTTATTTCTTATCAGATGTAACACCTGGAGCAATATCCTTAACACCACCTACCACAGCAGGACACGTGGTACAAAGAATTGGGAAAGCAGTATCTGCTACAGAAATGGCTGTAGAAATTGATGTACCTGTTATAAAAGGATAATAATTGAAATACATTACTTTACAAAATGGTTTATTAACAGAGGTTAACTCAAACTTGCCTAATAATCTTGTAGCCCTTAATAACGAGGGCTACATAGATAGGCAGTTTTTCGATAACTTAACATTTAACCAAGTTTTAAACCTAACCACTGAAGAAAGTTTAAGTACTGGTGATTTTGTAAATATTTACTTAGCAACTGGTGATATATTAAAAACAAGGTTGGCGGATAGCAATGATAAAACAAAATTAGCAAGTGGTTTTGTATTAAGTGACGTAGAAGTAAACGGTACAGCTACAATATATTTGAATGGGATATATACCACAACTGAAACATTGACAATAGGAAAACCTTATTATTTAAGTGGACATAGACCTGCACTTTATAGTTCAGCTATTTCTTATTTACAATATTTAGGTGTAGCTTTGGATAAGAATACATTGTTAGTAAATATTGGTAATGGTATAAGGAGAGTTTAATCGTGGCTCATAAACTTTTACAAATCAGTAATGAAGATGGTTTTACTGAAGAAATACTAATTGATGATACTTCAATTTTGTTTACTGCTACAGATATAACAAATATTACTGGTATGAAACAAGGTGATTTTGCTGTTATAAATAATATTGATTTATATATTTATCATAATAATACTTGGACAAAATTACCCAATGGGGCTGTTACAAGTGTTAATAGTAAAACAGGGGCGGTTACATTAACAACCACCGATATAAACGAAGGTAGTAACTTATATTTTACAAATACCAGAGCAATAGATGCTGTTAAAAATAATATAAATACAGACCAAGTTATAGAAGGAACTACCAACAAATATTTTAGTAATACTCTAGCTATCAATGCAGTTAAGGGAAATATTAGCACCAGTGATGTTACGGAAGATAGTAATCTTTATTTTACTAATACAAGGGCAATCAGTGCTGTAAAAGGAAATATAAGCACCAGTGATGTTACAGAAGGTAGTAATCTTTATTTTACAAATACTAGGGCTATTAATGCAGTAAACAACCAGAATATAAACATAACAGGAACAGCGGAAAACGCTAATAAGCTAGGAAATAAAACACCAGACAAATATCTATTTGGACAGGCAACAGATTTAGGAACTGTAACAAGTGGAGCAGTTACCTTGGATTTAAGTGCTAATAATTATTTTGTAGTTACAGTAGGAGCTAATACTACCTTTACTATTGCTAATGCTCCCATAAGTGGAAACGTAGCTCTCTTTATTGTGGAATTGACTAATGGCGGGAATTACTCTTTGATTTTTAACGGACTTAAGTGGCAGGATAAACAGGCTCCAATTTTTACAACTAACGGAACCGACATAGTAGGAATAATGACCAGAGATGGTGGTGTAAGTTTTGTGGGCTTTATAATAGCTTATAATATTGGATGATGATAATGGAATTTAATACAGTAGGTGATTCTTTAAATTATTTTAACAAAAATAAGGTACCCATAAATATTAATTGTCAACTTGGACAGGATATTGTAAATAATGTAGATATGGATTGGGGTACTTTTGTAAGTTTATTCAATCAAAAATTGCAACAAAATCTTTATACGGACAAGGATTTATTTTATACAGCAACCTTCAAAAATGCAATACCAGATACTTCCTATAAACTAATACTACAAAAATTAAGTGAATACCCTGAAACTTTATATGCTATATTTATATTAATAACAAAACAAAAATACGATTATAATAATGTAACTACAGGAAATTTATTTGATAGCTTAAATAAAGATGAACAGGATATATTTATAAACACCTTAAAAAACAATGATAAATTATACAATGCACTTAAAAATATACCTGCTATAATCCCACAATGGTATGAAGCAGGTAATAATTTATTTCATATAAGACTACCTGAGACCTATGAAAATATAAGTGGATTCAAACATTTATCTGAATTGGAACTAAATAAATATAGGTTTTATAAATGCGTAAATGATATAGATATAGAAAGGTTTTATACAGGAAAATTTATTTTTAAATTAAGAGATTATGTGTGTTATTTAAAATATGAAATTAATGAATACTATGAGAGGTTATTTGTAGATGGGATTTAACAATGGTTTAATAGCCTTATTTATGGGAAACAATAAACCCAATAAACAAATAGAAGGAATAAGAATTACTACCTCAGCAATAAATTCCGATATAACATATATATACCCTCCTACCTTTTATAAAAATATCAGAAAAGTTAATATATACATTTGGTCAAGTTCTGCCGGGGCATTAGGGAAAGATACAGGAGGTGGAGGTGGAGGTTTTATGTTACTACAATTAATCCTACGCCCATACGAAACCTGTGTAGCTACAATGAGAACAAATAATACCACCACTGCTGGGTATTTTAGAATAACTTTTAAAGGTAATACTTATCAAGTTAACCAAGGTGGTAATGGAAATGTAAACAATGGTGGAACTGTTGTTACTAATTTTGTACAGACTGATTATGCTAAAGTACTTGCTTATGAAAATGGACAAAATGGTGATGGAAATAAAGGCGGAAATGTAGGCGGGATTAGTTATCTATATAATTTATATACTTCTACCTACGCCTCACAATTATATGGGATTGGTGGACAAAATAGTTATAATGGATATACAAATACTTCAAACAATGGAAGACCCCCTGGCGGCGGAGCCTATGATGATAATAGCGGAACTACGATAGGAGCAGGTGCTATTCTATTTATTCCTGAATATTGTACTAATATCCCTACAACTTCAATTTTAATATAGGAGAAAATATGTTTGAAAAATTTATACAATTATTTTTAGATAAAAACCTAATAGCAATTTCACTTTTCATAAACATTACTTTTCAGATTGCTAAGGATTTAATACCTGAAGAAAAGAAAATGCAATATTTGCCCATAAATATACAAGCCGCAATTTATAGAACTGTAATTTTGGTATATAGCTTTCTAATATGCTATTCCTTAAATTTAATAGCTGATGAATTCTTGTTCAATTTACAGGATATGATTATGATAGCCTGTACCAGTTTGGGGCTGTATGAAATTGGATTAAGAAATATATTTAATAAAATAAGGGAAATATTAAAAATACAATGAAAAAAATATTATTATTAATTTTTATATTCTTATTTATCTTATCTGCTAATACACAGAACCATAAAATACCCATTACCATAGCAGTAGTAGCAAGCTACCCCATCTGTAATGTAATCACTTATAAAAAAATGGGCGCGTTAAAATTTACCCTAGCTGGAATTGAGAATACTAGCAATTTTGATTATAAAATATCTACATACTATATACCAAACCCTCCTAGCGCAAACGAAGCCGTATATATACAAAATTTTCTAGGCAAAATAAAATATAATTATGTGATAATAATGGATGATATGGCTTTTAATATAATGTATAAAAATGGAATGATAAATGAAAAAGATAAATATATCATAACAGGTTTGAGTTATGTTGATAAAGAGATGTTCAACGAAAAACTTAAAAACTATAATATAATATATTATATCCCAAACCTAACTAAACTATTCAATTTAATACAGAAAACAAACTTTGTCCTAGATAATCTATACATCTTTACGGATACGAGTCCCCAGTCCATTGTTTATTTGAAAACTATTATGCCACAAATAAACAATTATGTAAATGCTCTTTATACTTTTAAAAAACCAGTGGTAATACAAATTAGCAATTCAAGGGAGCTGAAAAGAGAGTTAACAAAATTGAACCAAAACTATAAAGGCTTAATTATATCCTGTCTAGTAAATTTAATTAATGCGGAAAAAAACAGATTCGCTACAAAAAAGGAAATAGTAGATATTTTTACTCAATACAATGTAAAACACCTAGAAGTATTTTTAAATCTGGATGGAATACAATATGGTGGAGCTATCGGAGTATCACCTAGACGAAGTGAACTAAGTATATTAGCAATAAATTTAATACTAAATTATCCCGAAAAAGGTGTTCAAATAACACCACCTTCATACCTCGGGATAAATCAAAATAGATTAAATGACTTAAGGCTAGACTATATTTATAACAAAGGAGGGGACTTAATTGACATCTTTTATTAAAATTTTAAAGGAATATTGGATGTATGCTGTGTTTTGTGTATTTATCTTATTGTTAATAGGTTACACTTTTAAAATAAATTTTACTGCAAATAATCTGAAAAATAACAATAAAGATGAATTTCAAAAAATAGTATGTGCTACAAGGATTTGTATTGACAATATTTGCTATGTAGAAGAGACAGAACCTTCCTATTACAAAGTAATTATAAAAATACCAGACTATCACAAGGAAAGTAAAGTTATGGAAGTATGGATTCAAAACCTAAATAAAAGCTGTTCTAAGTTTACCGAGCAATAGGAGGGGATTTTGTTAGACCAATTATTATTATACGGAAATTTAAGTACCATTATATATGTAATAGTTATCTGTTTTCTAACTTTTTTCATAACCACTCAAGCAGTCCCAAAGATGCGCAAATACGATAAACTAGTGGATAAAAATATGGAGACTATTAACAAAGTGGAAAAACAACTAAATGAAATAGAAAAATCTGTAAAAAATATTGAAGACAAAATAAAAGAGATTAACATTAGATGTGAGGTCTATAAAAAATAATGCAAATAAATTATTACAAGCTTTTAGAAAGCAAAATAAACGAAATTAAATATTACCAGATAAACCTAAGAAAAGAACCGAAATTTAAACGAGTGTTATTTAATTCATATAGCATAACCCATACTAATTTACTATTATCTCTAAGCAACTGTTTTGAATTTTATAGCTGTATAAACAAAAAGGAAGTAGCAGACACCATTTTAAACCGTTTTATATACTTCTTAGAAAAACCCATTAATAATGTCCCTTATAGATATCAAAAATTAATAACGTTGCTATTTGATTACTACCTGAACAATATAATAGCAAAAAAGATAATCGGATTTTTTAGTCAGCCCTCTTATCTGAGCAAGGACGAGTTATATAAAAATTA
Organism: Deferribacterales bacterium UBA4806; assembly: GCA_002402635.1. GTDB lineage: Bacteria > Chrysiogenota > Deferribacteres > Deferribacterales > UBA228 > UBA228. Next base: position 46,415 of record DHGE01000126.1, on the reverse strand, counting down.
TATTTGTACCTTAAACACCGTGGTATATGATGTATATTATCTAATGTTATTGGTAAAGGAAACTAATGTAAATTGCTCCACTATAAAGAGGTTAGATTATAGCAACAAAACTTATTTTTATACCTTCACTAATGAAAAAGTACCAATAATAATCCTACCGGAAATTTTAAATATAACCGAATATATAAAAAAGCAGATAAACGTAATAAATACAATTTTAGTAAATACTAACAAAGTTGAATTACATTTTCTGATAGGGGACAATGTAGATGTGGATTTAAAATCATTCAATACAAATAATTTTAAAAAGGTAGAGATAAGGAGGCTATGATGAGTTTTATAGAAATTATAAAGAAAATCTGGGAATTCTTAAAAACAAACACATACCTAATTTGGACTGCTATAATAGGAGTATTATATACCCTGCTAAAATTCAAAAACAAAAAAATAGAAGGATTAAATAAAGACCTAAAAACAAGTGAGAAAAAAGTAGATGACCTAATAGAGGTTAACCAGGAAAACAAAGAAATATTAGATAAAAAATTACAGGATGATTTATTGTTAAAGGAAATAAATAGGCAAATAAAAGAGGAAAGACAAAAACAAGGACTACCTAATATTAATCTAAATGACAAAGATGAAATTGATTTAGGAAAGTGGGGACAACCGTGAAAAAATTAATTTTAATAGGTTTACTATTTACTATTTTAGCTTGTACCAAAACTGTAAAGGAACCAGTATATAAATACATTTATATTAAATCTGAACTACCCGATTTAACCTTGGTTGAAAGACCTGATTTAAAAGAAGTTATGGTTAGAAAATATATAGTAGATAACCAAACCAAATGGTGTATGGATAATATGGATTTACAAAACCTGATTGATAATAAAAGAGGATATGAAAACACTATTGAAGAATATGAGAGGATAATCAAGCTTTATCTAAGGTATAAGAATGAAAACCAATAAAATTTTAAAAATCCTTAAGGATAAAGGATTATTGACCGATGTCCAGATAAAGGAAATTTTAGATATACAAAACAAAACTGGGGAAAAAATTATCTCCATTTTATATAATCAAAACTATGCCCCGAAAAAAGAGATATTAAAAGCTTTAAAGGAACAGACAAATATTCCTTATATAAACTTAAACAAACTTGAAGAGTATGAAAGAGTAATTAAACTTTATCTAAAACAAGAAAATGACCAACTATAACAAATTATTAAAAATCCTTAAAAACAAGGGATTATTAACTGACACCCAGATAAAAGAAATCCTAGACATACAGAATAAATGTGGTAAAAAAGTTGGTTCAATTTTGGATAGTTTAGGGTATGTTCCGAAAGAAGAAATATTGAAAGCCTTAAGTGAGCAAACTGGTGTTCCTTATGTGAACTTAAACAAAGTTAACATAAAACCCGAAATAAATACCTTAATCAGTGATGAGATATGCGAAAAATATAAAATAGTCCCCTTCGATATGGTAGGAAATACCATAAAAGTTGCCTGCGGTAATGTAGCTGACTTAACAATAAAAAACGAAATTGAATTCATAGTAGGTAAAAAGATTGAATTCTATATCGAACTTGAAAAATATATAGACCAAGCAATACAAAATCGAATTGGAAAAAAAGAATTACAGAAATATTTAAGGCAAGATTATTTCAAGGACATACAAGAGGAGTCCGAAGAAAGAAAGATACCTGTATTAGATTTAACCACCATAAACGTTACAAAAGATGAAGCCCCAATTATCAATTTACTAAATAATTTGTTAGACATAGCCATACGGGACAATGCTACAGATATACATATAGAACCTTATAAAGACCATTGTAGAATTAGAATGCGAATTGATGGGATTTTACAAGAAATAATAAACCTACCCGCTAAAATAAAAAGTCCTCTTATTAGTCGATGTAAATTAATAGCGAGGATGGACATAGCTAATAAACTTATGCCTCAAGATGGAAAAATATTTATAACTATTAAAAATAAATTGGTAGATGTTAGAGTATCTACATTGCCTACACTTTATGGAGAAAAGGTAGCTTTAAGATTATTAGTTAAAGAAAAATACCTGCTAGATATGGAAAAATTGGGAATGAATGAAGACCACTTGAAAATAATAGACTCCAGTATAAATAAAAGTACAGGATTGATAGTGGTAACAGGTGCTACAAGTATGGGGAAATCTACCACTCTATATGCTATACTAAACAAGTTAAACGAAAACCATAAACACGTACTCACAGTGGAAGACCCTATTGAATATGATATTCTGGGAATAAACCAGAGTCAGATAAACGAAGCAACAGGTATGACTTATAATAGAATTATCAGAACCTTTTTGAGACAAGACCCCGATATTATAATGGTAGGAGAGATAAGAGATAGGGAAACAGCTTTGGGGACTATGCAATGCTCCTTAACTGGACATTTAACCTTATCAACATTACATACAAACAATGCTATAGGAACTATTGACAGATTTTTTAATATGGGAATTGAAAGGTTTTTGATAACCAGTACTATGGAACTTGCTATAGCCCAGCGTTTAATAAGAACTATCTGTCCTAATTGTAAAACTGAGAATAATGAATATACCGAAGAATTTTTAATAAATTTTGGATTTAATAAAGATGAACTAAATTCATTTATCCCGATGAAGGGGAGAGGCTGTGAAAAGTGTAATGGCACAGGATTTAAGGGAAGGACTGGAATATTCGAAATGGTGAGGTTTGATAAGGAATTAAAAAAAGCCTTGTTACAAAATAAAATAATTGAGGAACTGGAAGAGATAGCTAGAAAAGAACAGGGGATGAAAACCCTTAAAGACCACGCTATGGAAAAAATAAAGCAAGGTAAAACCACAGTAGAAGAGGTATTGAGAATATTATAAAAAAGAAATTAATCAATAAATTTTTAATTTTAATTAATATTATCACATTATCTACCTTCGTTTTTTACGGTATAATCACTTATTTTCAAAACAGTAGAATTATCATAAGCAGGTATAAAATTATAACAAACTCAATTAACAGAAATGTACAAGATAACCTAAACAATTTTTTTAATAATTATATATCTTATCTAAGCTCAATATCAAAAACCACTACAGTAAAAAATATTTTATTACACCCAGAAAATATGGAATATAGACAGGAAGCAATATACACCTTAAACGAAGCTATGAAAAACAATGAAGCAATTTTTGACATAGGAATAATTAACCTAATGGATAAAAAAGATAACTTAAATATATATGATAAAGAATATGAAGTAGGGTACGGTGATTTTGTTTTAGGCGTGTTAGAGGATAAAAAACTTTTAGGACAAAGTACATTAAAAGAAAAATGGGTACAAAAAATAATAGAGGATAATTTATCCTATTATATCGGGAAAATTCATATATCCTACATAAACCAAAATAGAACAATCCCAATAGCAGTACCAATAAAACAAAATGATGAATTAATAGGAATTCTAGCGGTAACCTTAAAACTGGATTACTTTTCAACACATTACTCAAAATTAATGATAAATAAGAATGATATAGTTACAGTTATTGATAGTGATAAAAATATACTATTTCACCCTGGTGGGGAAAAAATAATAAATAGTACAGCCCCGGAAGTAAAACAAATAGTGAACAATACTGTAAGTGGTAAAAAATATTTTATCAGTACCTTCGATGGTGTTAAAAAACACTATTTCGTCAGTGATAAATTTAGTTTACAAAATATGGAAAACGACTGGTATGTAATGTATGGGATACCTAACAAATTTATAACATATCAAATTAGAAAATTATTAATATCATTAACGCAAGCCTATTTTATTATGTTTTTAATATTAAATACCTCCTATTACTTTGTATTCAGAAATCTGGTAGTAAAACCACTTACAGAAATAACCAATTCATTACAAGTAATGTCCAGTAAGGAAGCAGATTTAACACAAAAACTAACCCTCAATAAAAAAGATGAATTTAATCTTATTGTAAAATATTACAATGAATTCGTAGATACCATAGCTAACTTAATTAATAATATAAAAAATAATTTCACTACAGTAAATCAAATATGTGAACAAGTTAGTGCCGCTATGGAGCAAACTACAAAAACCGTACAAGTTCAAAATGAACAACTAACCTATATCGCCTCCTCCGTAGAAGAGATAAATCAAAATGGAAAAGAAATAAATGATATAGTGGAACAAGATGTGGAAATACTTGGGAAGGCTAAAGAAGATAATAATAAAGGAATTGCTAATCTTAATAAAATACAAACCAACATAAAGACCATACAGAATAACTATGATAATCTAACCCTCCGTATTCACAATTACAGTAATATTATAAAGGAAATAAATCCTATATTAAATCTCATAAATGATGTAGCAGAAAATACCCATCTATTAGCCTTAAATGCAAGTATTGAAGCGGCAAGAATAGGACAGGAAGGAGCTGGTTTTACAGTGATAGCGGGAGAGATAGGAAAACTATCGGAGAAAACAAGGAATTCAATAAAGGAAATAACAACCACACTAAATGAAATTGTAAGTCAAAATAAGGAGGTTAATGAACAAATAGAAATTGTAGATAATTCTATTTCTGATAGTCAAGAAAATATAATCAATACTACCAATATTTTCAACACCATAATGAATAATATGGAAACAATTTTTAATAATTTTATAAATAAAATAAAACCTGCTATATACCAACAATCCGAAGCACTGGAAAATTCTAGCTCCTCAATTCAGGAAATCTCATCAGCTTTCGCTGAAACCAGGTCTATAATTGAAACGGTAGGAGATGAGATGGAAAATCTAAGTAATCTAAATAATAAATTACAGGAATTAATCAATCGGTTTAAGTTATAATAGTTTTAAAATTATTTTTGTTAACCATTCCTTTACAATTTTTACCTTTCTTTTTATCAATTCATTGTTTTCTATTATATTATTTAATTCATCTTTTTTCAAAAACATATACACAAAAATTTGATTAAGATCATTTTCCAAGCTACTCATAGCATAAGTATTAAGAAATCCTTTGTTAAATAAATTTTCATTTTCTTTCAATAAATCTTTTTCACCCAATACTTCTATTCCAGTACCATAATATTTAAAATCTATAGGCAAACATTGATACCATTGTTCTTTTTCTGTCTTGGTAAAAGGATTATTTAACCATAATACTGAACTAAATTCTTCAACAAGTATTCGCAACACATCATAATCAGTATAATAGCCTTTATAAGTGCAATAGATTGAATTTTTAGTTCGGGTACCACCCCATCCTTCTTTACCATATAATTGCATATATTCCAGAAAATAAATAACTTTTAAATATCTAAGCAATCGTAAATCAAATAATTTCATAAATTCTATAGCCAGATGAAAACATTTATCATAATTTTCAGGTGATATCTTGCGCCCTATAGCCATAATAGGATATTGAATCCAATCCTGAGGGAATTTTATTTCAAAACTAATTGTAAAATTGTACTCACTCATCTTTATCCCCTTTCTTATTATTTTCCTCTTCCTCTTTCTTACCTTCTACCACAAATAAAATGTCCTCTAATTTATTGTTTTCCAAGGTTTCAAACATATCCCTGAAAAACTTTTCAATATCCCTATCTAATTTTGATTTCTTACTTTTCATAAGTATCCTCCTTCTATCTTTTTATCCTAAACTTTCTTCTATTATTTTAATTTCGTCATCTGTCAATTCATAAATACTATACACAAGTTCATCAATTTTTTTATCAAGATATTTAATTTGTCTTTCTATAATATTTTTATCTGTGTCTGACCTACAATTTAATAGTTCTTTATTAGCATTAATCATATTTTCTACAAGCTCTGCTATAAGCTGTTGTTGTGTTTTTTGGATAACCATTGGGAATTTCTTTGTATTTACTATTAAAATCTTTTGAAATAAAGTTTTTGATGGATCTAAATATTTCTCTTTATGATAAAAGCTCATTAATTTTGAATTCAATATTGCAAGTAAATATTTAAGTTGGATATCAACGCCATCTTTTATTAAAAGATTAAATGCAATTTGTGTATTATAAAGTTCATCTTCTGAGTATCCTGCGTAAATTCTTAGTGGTTTGCCACTTAGAATTTGTCTAACTAGTATTCTGGATTTTACAAAGAATCGTTGTTCTCTGGGTGCTCCTAACCAATTTCCATAACGGATATAGTTATTGCCATCCCAAAAAACACCATATCTAATTATATTTTCTCCAGATAATAAGGGTTTATAAGTTTCATCTATTTTCATTTTAGAATGAAATATTTTATTTTTTATTTGATATTTTGTATGCCCTTTATATTTATCATAAGGTGTTATACCTAAAGAAAAATCACAAATATCTATTAATGGTGTGGCTTTTTTTTCTATTTTTTCTAACAGTTGCTTTGTTAAAACATTAATGGAGATATTAATAATATTGTCTTCAGATTTCCAAGTTTCTTGATTAAATATTATAACTTTACTTTTGTCTTCTATATTTATTTCATTAATAGTTGCCTCTCTTGGATAAATAATAACTTCGCTCTGTGATATATTTGTAACCACTTTTTTATTTTCAATTACTAAAATAATTGTTTCCACTTTAACATTTTGGAATACATTATCAGGTAATCTTATTACTTTATTTATAGTTGTGTTATTTAAAATAAGTGATCTTAATTTGTAATATGATTTATTGTATAAAATAGAATTAGGAATAATGAAACCAAAGTATCCTTCACATTTTAGTAAAATTAAAGATTTTTCAACAAACACAGCATAAAGGTTCATCCTATTTTCAACAGTAGAGTATTTTTTAAAATAATATTTTACTATCTTTGGATCCAATCCTTTAATATCAACATATGGGGGATTACCAATAATAATATCGAAACCACCATTATTCATTATCTCTTTAAATTCAGCTTTCCATTCAAATGGATTAATAGTTTTACGTTCATCTTTATCATTAGCTAAAGGATTACCATCAAAATAATCTGGACCGACCAAACTATTTCCACACTTTATGTTATCTTCCATATCTGGTAATACCTGTCCTTTCATAAAGGAAAGATCTCTCCCTCCTTTATCAAGTCCATCATCAAGCATTTTTAAGTATAAGCTCATCATTGCAACTTCTGTTGCTTCCCTGTCAATATCTACACCAAAAATATTGTTCCTAAGTATTTCTCCTCTTTTATCAATGCATATTTTGAGGTTACCATCCTCAGTTGAATACCAATCTTTTTTGTATTCCTTATTTTTTTGATTTTTTGAATACCATCCTTTGTGATATTCTAAAAGGCAATCATAAGCACTGGTTAGAAATCTTCCAGAACCACAAGCTGGATCAAGTATTTTTATATTCTTTATTTCCTCTGGAGTTAGTCCTTCAATTTTTTTAGCAACAGTGTTCTTCACAATATAATCAACAATATATTCAGGAGTATAATAAACTCCTCCAGCTTTTCTACCCTCTGGATTTTCTTCTATTTTTATTTGATGTAAGTGTATTAGATTTATAGTCCTACTTAAAAATCTTTCATAAGCACTTTCTAAAATTTCAATATTCAAAACAGAAAAATCATAAGGTGTGGTTGTATAATGAGAGTTTGTAACAATCTCTTTTAAGATTTTTTCAAAAGTATTTTTCATAGTGTTTTCCAACTTTGTTTTTTTTATTTTTCATAATAATCCCTTCTATTATCTCCAAATCCTTATTCCACTTCTTACAAAATACACTACATCTTCTATCGAAACAATAAAAGCCCTAATAAGATTTATAAACAAAAATATAAAATATAGCAAAAATATTATTGGTACTAATATAAAATAAAGTAAAAATTTAAACATATATTACCTCCTTTATTAAGAACAATGACTATAACCGCAACTATTACATACATCACAACCTTCTTGATAAACTAAAGTTCCCCCGCATTCAGGGCAGGCTCCATTATGAACCTTGGTAGGTTCCGGTTCTACCACAGCCTCAGATTTAACCTCTTCTGGTACAATTACCTTCTCTTTTTTAGGCAATTTAATCACAGGTTTTAATCCCAATACTTCCTCAATAGCCTTTCCAATAGCATCGGCACAACTAGAGAGCTGATTTTCCCCAAGCCCCATTTTATTGTGACAGGATATTCCTTTCAACTGTTTTATTATTCTTTTTACATCCCCTCCAGTTCTCAAATTCAATGAGATTAACCTTCCTATAGCTTCACACTGACTTGCCGCACAACCCCCTCCTTTACCAATACTAGCAAATACTTCAAAAGGTAGGTTATTTTCATCTACATTAACAATAACGTGTAATTTACCGCACCCTACACGCATTTCTATAGTCTTTCCTGTTAATATTTTAGGTCTTTTCCTTAACGACATTATCCTACCTCCACCATATTATTAATTGTAAAAATTTCTTCATTAGTATCTAAATTAAAAATTGATTTTATAATATTCATTTCTATTAACTTATTTAAACAAGATTGTAAAATATTATTCTCAAGTATTCTATTATATCTCGAATTTTTGCTAAGTATTTTTCTTAAATTCTCCACATTAATACCATTATTATTATTATTTACAATCAAAGCTAGAAGTATTTTATCATATATATTTAACATATCTAAGTTTTCTACTTGAGGTACTTCTAATCCAGCTATTTTCATATTACACCCCTTTCTATCGTTGAGATAGTTCATCGACTAATTCATCAATTATTTTATCAGTATATTTACAATACTTTTCCAAAGCATCGATATTCAATACTCCATTTTTAACATCTTTCATATTATTATAATAAACTCCTAATTCAATCAAGATGTTTTTATTATCCTCTATCCAAGTATATAACTTATGCGGATTAATTCCCCAAAATAAGGCAAACATAAGAGGCGAAAGATACCCCACACTTGTTTCCTCTTTAATTCTTTTTGCCCATCCTTTCTTTTTACTTATTTTCTCTTTAATAATATTTCTCATTTCAACCTCCTATTTTTACAATATTCTATATATGGGTCTTTAAAATAATTTCTTTCATATTTTTCATCTATGTATTTAAGTAAATCTTTCCAAGGTTTATTTGCTAATATAGCTAACCCCAAATTTCCAAGCCCTGTTTGAGCCCCATAAACTTCATTTACTCCCATTTCAAAATACATAGGCTTACCATTAACAATAGTAGTATATAGTTTAGATGTTTTATTAATTCTTGAACCCCCATTAAAATATTCTTTATTTCCTTTGCCTATAGCTCTTGGACAATCATTAGTTCCATATAATATAGGTTTAGCTTTGCCTAAAATAGAACCTTTGGGAAGGAATAAAATGCTATCCTGTTCATATAATTCTCCTAAATATAACATATCCTCTAAAAATTCTTTTGTATATTCTTGTCTCTTTTTCAAAGAGTCATCTTCATCTACTCTATCATCTACTACAAAAAAGGATATTTCTTTTTGTTTTTTTCCTTTATCTTCATAAGTACCAATGACTCTGGTAACACTATACCAACTACGTGCTAATTTTAATTCCAAAGAGTAATTTCTTGCCATATTTTCTCTTTTAGTATAAGGTCTGCCCATATCACAGTTATCTGTTAGTCTGAAAGCTGTAATAAAGCAACAATCAAATTTTTCATTCCTTTCTAATAATCTGCTAATTGAAGTTTCATTTATTTCTTTTTTCATCATCCACTTCCTATTTACTTAATATATTTACTAAAAATAACATAAGATGTCCAATTATTAACATAATAATACCTGTTAGTAACCATTCAAAAAATCTATCTCCACTCATAAAATCTATTATCTTTTTCATTTTTTACCTCCTTTTTATTAATTACTATCTTTCCAGTATTTGAATCATCTTTATATATTTTAAGTCCATTATTATCAAGGATTACTTTTTCAAGTAATCCCTTTTCTTTAAAAATTTCAAGCAAAGTTTTCATTTTACAACCTCCTTATACCTTGACAAATCAAAATTCTTATCTATATACCATAGTCTAAGATTTTTGCCTATCCAGTGAATTTCTATAGTATTATCTTTCAACAATATTTCTCGATTAGCTCTAATCCACTTCCTGAATTCAGTTCTATCAACTCCAGCAGATATTTTTCTTTCAAATTGAAATAAAGGTATAAATTCTTTTGTTTCATTTTTTACTTCTGTTTTCATCTTATGCCTCCTTTTTATTTAACTTCTACATATTCAGTCATTAACTGTAAAGCCTCACCATACGACCTACAGTTAAATAACCTGGTTTGAAACTCTTTAGCCTGGTCTTTAAGTCCTGCTTTTTTTAGAGCAGAACTTACTATTCCTGCTAAATTAAATACATTTCCGTCTTGCCCAATTAACTTGACTATAGGTTTTTCCATCTTAACCTCCTTCTTTTATTTTATATCTCTATTATATATACTTTTTAATAAAAGTCAAGACTTTTTTTAATATTTTTTAATAACAATGTATTCTTTCTTTTTTTATTGTACCTTCTGGGGTAGCATATACAATAATATTATCTATATCACATTCTTCATTTTTACTATTACAAGGAACAGAATAACTATAAATTTTAACATTTTTTCCTGTCTCTTTAGCCTGTTTAAAACACAAAGTCTCGTGTTCCTTTCTTTTCATTTCATTTTCTTTTAATTTATTAATATCATCTTTAACAGCTTCAAATAAATATTTTTCAAATATTTCAAAATTGGTAAATACTATTTTTGAAATATATTCACCATAGCAATCTTTATAACGTATTGGTTTAACTCCTTCTAAGTTTTCTTTATCCATTATATTCAAAATATAGGTAGCCACTCTTTTACTAATTACACTTATATCTTTATGTCTATTTTTATCTAAACACCATTTCAAATCTTCATTTTTAATCAAATTATCCACCAAATAAGCTATATCAGTATATTCCGATTTTTCATCATTTGTAAAATATAAAGAACCTGTAAGAACAAACCCATTTTCACCTTCACGATGAAAAGGAATTACTACAGAACTATTTTTAAAAAATTTAAGTTTATTATTTTCCATTATTTGTTTTTGAATTTCATAGAATTTTTCAGCAGATTTATCACTCATATAAACACTATCTTCATTAAAATTAAAAATGTCCTTTAAAAACTTTTTACCTTTTACGAAAAAACACCAGGTATTCTTTACATTACAAGGAGTGGTTTCAATAGAATTACCTTCGATAGTAAGAATACATTTACCTGTATTCTCATCTAATTCTACCTCAATTTTCTTTCCTTTCTTTTCAAAATAGGTTTTCATATTAACCTCCTTCTTTTATTTTATATCTCTATTATATATACTTTTTAATAAAAGTCAAGACTTTTTTTAATTTTTTTCATTTTCTTTACTTTGTACCAAAGTTCCACATAATTCAGTAATTGTCATATTTACTTCCTTAATTAATTTCACCACTGTAACATCTTGTAAATCCTTATCCTTTACTTTCTCAAAAATTTCATTCAGTACCTTTATATTATTTTCCAATATATTAGCCACAGAAGTAGAAGCTATTTCATTTTCATTTTCAATGTTATATATTTTACATAATTTATCCAATAGCATTCCTTGTGAATAATTTACAGACCTCGCTAAATAGCTATCTAATGCCTTATCTTTATGCTCCTCAGTAAATATTTTATTTTTAACATATCTCTGGACACTTGTTAATAAAGAATTGAATTGAGAAAGGGTAGGAATATTTACGGTAGTACCTCCAGCCAATTCCATCAATCGGTATAAACTTTTGTAATCTAAAGCTAATAATAAATTAGTGGAGATACCGTGTTCTTCATCAATCGTATTAAAAAGACTAAGTAACAAAGAACTAGTCAGCGAAGCATTAATCATTTGTTTTGCTGTTTTTATTTTCATATTAGCTAAGTTTTCTTTCAATTGATATTTATCCCTAATCTTGTAACAAACCCCTTTTAATCGAGTTAGAAATAACTTAATCTTTTTATTGCTAATATGTATATTTTTATCCAATAACTTAACACATAATGGTAAATAATAGTTTATCTCCTCTTTAGTGTAGTATATACTTAACAATTCTATAACAGTATTATATATCTCATTTTTAAAAGTATTATTTTCATTTTCTTTTTCTCCTTCCATATAATAATCAAAAAACTCATCCAATGGTATTTCGTGTTTTATATATTTTCTATAATTGTCAAAATAGGCATTTCTAACACATTGTTTTACATATCCGTGTAAATCTTTGGGCATCCCCTTTTTTTGTATATACTGATATACATTATAAGCTACCACATCGATAGAAAAATCATCTAAATACAAATTATATTTATTTACCATTTTTTGGGCTATATTTCTAATATTAGTGATATCTGTTGGGTCATTAGTTTTCTTTCTAAATGTAATACATCTAACATCTGGTATTATCTCAATTTTTTTATTTTTTCTTTTTTTAGGTTTTATCAACTTAGCTAAATCAAACAATGGGCAAAGATTAATTTTCATAACATTACCTCCACATTAATTTTTCTTAAACTTTTTAATTATCTCAGTCAATAAACTTTCTTGCTCAGTCTCCTCACCATTTAATACCATATCTAAAACCTGTCTTTTTCTATCTAACATTTCAGCTATATCCCACTCTATTGTATTATCCGCCAATAAATAATACACATTTACAGGATATTCCTGAGAAATCCTATCATTGCGCCCTTCGGCCTGTATAACGTCTCCAGGCGTCCAAGGCAATTCCAAGAATACAGTATTATGGGAAGCTGTAAGAGTTAACCCTGTACCTGCCGCTTTTATATTACCTACAAATAACTTTACATTATCATCGTTTTGAAATTTTTGTACAGCTTCATCTCTTTTAGCACCAGTAACACTACCATCTACTTTAACTGCAATTTTATGAAAATGATTATATATTCTATCTATGACCTGTCTATGTACAGCAAACACAATTACTTTACCATTATTCTCAATTAAGTCTTCTATCCACTCCAGACAAGACTCAAGTTTGCCTTTTATAGCCAATTGTTTAAGTATCTCTACCTTAGCTAATGCTTCTGCGCGGGTTATCTTTTTAGCTTTATCCTCTCCCTCCTTATCCAATATAAACTCAATAAAATTGTTTTCTGCCTGTTTATATTCATTATAATTATTTAATTCAATGGGTACAAAAGTTCTAGTGACCTTTGGTAATTCTTTCAACACATCTTTCTTTAGCCTTCTTATCATTATAGTCTTGGTTAATAAATTGTGTAACTCTTCTGTATTACTTGCCCCACTGTAATCCCAAAACATTCTACCTCGAAATTTTCTTAATTTAGCATCACAAAAAACCTGTGTATAAGTTTTAAAATCTGGTATAACATTATTATCTATTATTTTTATTATATTATATGCTTCAATAGGACGATTAATTATAGGAGTTCCTGTTAGAGCAATTACGTGAGGGATATATTTACTAATATATTTTATTGTCTTAGTCCTAATAGTTTTCGAATTTTTTATATAATGGGCTTCATCTAGTATCAAAATCTGTGGTTGTTTTTCTAATATTTTATCCATCCATTCATTAATTATATCATAATTAATGATAATATACTCACTATCTCTTATATCATATGGAGTGGTTCCACTTAGAATAGTTATCCTAACTTTGCCAATCCATTTATCTATCTCGTGTCTCCAATTTAGTTTTAAAGTAGCAGGACATACAATTAACACAGGTCTTTTATCTGGGTGAAGTGCTGTCCAAGATAAGGCTTCTAACGTTTTGCCTAATCCTACCTCATCTGCAATCAAGGCTCTCCCATTCTTAAGTTGCAAAAATTCTACAGCTTGTTTTTGAAATTGATATAAAGAACCCTTTATTGAGGGTATTTCAATCTCCCCTTTTAATTCTATCTTTTTTTCATTATTTAATTTTTCTTTCAACCCATCACTGAAAATAAATCCCCTTTGCTGTAATAAATCTATATTATTTTTAATTAAAGGAGCAGTCCATACTTTACTTTCGGGATAGTATTTTCTACCTTGAATACTATCCTTAACCCATTCGACCAACTCCCTGTCATAATTAAACTTTATTTTTAAAGTACTATTATTTAATAAATCCACAAACATTTTAACCTCCTTGAAGTTATTATAAATACCTAATATACTTTTTTAAGTAAAAAGTCAATACTTTTTCTAATACTTTTATAAATATTTTATAAAAAACTCTTGACTTTTTAAAATGCTTATATTATATATAATAGTATGAAAAAGATAATTCATTTTACTTCCTATTTACTTTTCTTTCTCTATATATATATTATAACTAAAATTTCACTTTTATTTAGGGCAAAAATAATAATTTTTTCAAAAAATTACAGACAATTATTTATTAGTATAATAAATTTTTTAAAAAAATCAATAAGTATCAGATATATTATAATAATAATAACTTAAAGGAGGTATTAAAATGGAAACAAATTTAATCAACAATTTAGTGTGGAAATTCTGGAATAAAAATCCAGACCTTGAGTATGAGGATATGCTATCAGAGGCTCTGGTAGCATATTACAAAGCTTTACGGGATTTTGACATAACAAAAGGTAATAAGAAAACTACCTTAATCTATACCTATGTTAAAAATGCGTTGATAACCTATATTGTAAAAGAAAGACAGGAAAAAAATCATTTATCTCTTATTACAGAAACTGGAGAAACAATGGAAATTCCTGTACCCTGGTGTCCCCCAATTTCAGAACTTCTTAACGATATGGGAATTGAAGCAAGAGAGGTTTGTAAAATAATTTTGGAATCACCTCTGGAATATGTAGGATTTTTGCCCAAAGTTTGTAAAGGTGAAATATATAAAAAATTAAGAAAACAAGGTTGGTCTTGGAGTAGAATATGGAAAGCTTTCACCAATATAAAAAATGCCCTAAATGAAATGTGATTTTTAACTATAATATATATAGAGGTTATAAAAAATGAACCTTCTTTTCAAATTATTTATTGTTTCTGGAGCGAATAATGAGTGCCTCTAAATTGTTATCCGACCTTAATATTCCTTATGTAAGAAAAGGTGAACATCATCACGCTACAAAAGGTTGGTGTAATGTAAATTGTCCCTTTTGTGAATCTGGTGAGGAAGGATATCATTTAGGTATTCCCGAAGAATTAACCTCTAGCAATTGTTGGAGGTGCGGAAGTCACCCCATTGTAGAAACACTAGTTAAATTGTCAGGATTATCCTTTACACAAATAAAGGAACTAATACAGGAATATAATAAAAAAAGTAACATAGAAAAAGTTAAAAAAGAAATAGTCAAAACCAAACCATTTGAATTTCCTTCGAATTGTAGAAAACTTTTAGAATCACATAAACAATATCTTATCTCTAGAAATTTCGACCCAGATAAATTAGAACAAGAATGGAATTTATTAGGGACTGGGCCGGTATCTAAATTAGATAATTCCGATTATAAAAATAGAATTATAGCTCCCATTTATTGGAATGGAAATATAGTATCTTTTCAAGGACGTTCTATATTAAAATCGTCAAGATTAAGATACAAAGCCTGCCCAAAAGAAAGGGAGCTGATAGAACACCAAACTATTCTTTACGGAAAGCAGGAAAAATGGAGAGAAATAGGTATATGTGTAGAAGGGATAACAGATGTATGGAGATTAGGGATTTATTCATTTGCTATATTTGGAATAAGTTATACACAAGCTCAAGTAAAACAAATAGCACACCATTTTAAAAAGGTAGCAATACTATTCGATGGAGAACCCCAGGCTAATCAACAGGCTGATAAATTATCCGCGGAATTAAAAATGAGAGGTATAAAAGCTTGGAGAGTGAATATAAATATGAAAGAAGACCCTGCTGAATTGCCACAAAAAGAAGCAGATTATATAGTAAGGCAATTGATGGGTAAAATATAATATTATAAGGAGAAAAAAATTGCCTTAGATTATAAGGTAATTAACAAATAAAACCTTAAATTATAAGGAGGCAACAAATGAGTGCATTAGAAAAAATGTCAGAAATAACACCTTTTAAACAAAAGGATTTACGGTATTTAATTAATACCCAAATCAGAAAATTAATATTTATTTATAACAAGTATAAATATAATAAATGGTTTGAAAATGAATTATATTTTATAGATTGCACTGCCAAGGATATGAACCCTGATTATCTTACCTCTCCTCAAATATTTTTAAAAAGTCTTTTACCTTACACAAAAATTCCAATGAAATTATACCTAATAGAAAGGGATAAAAAAGAAATGAAAGAATTAAAAAGAAATTATTATCACAGATTTTTACCAATGGTAAAAAATACAAAAATAGAGATAAATTTTCGTAGAAGAAATATGCAAGAAGTTCTATATGATTTAGGAGGTAAAAAATATAGATACGGGCTATTATATTTCGACCCTTATGGATTCATTTTAGAAGACTACAAGGCCCTTATTTCTTTTATTCAAAACAATCCTAGAATGGATATTATTCTAAACATTAACGCTACACAGATAAAAAGAAATCGCACTGCTTATGAAAAAGGCGGAAGAGAATGCTTTAAAAAGTATAAGGAAGTAACACTTTTTTCCATTATATCCCAATTAAATAAAAAATATATATGGATTAGAGATAACTCACTTTTACAAATACATTCAAAATACCAATGGTTATTACTTTTTGGAACTAATACGGAACAGTATGATATAAAAACATTCAGATTTATCAGTATAGATACAAAGGAAGGACAGGAATTATTATATAAATATAATTATACAGAAAAAGAAAAGGAGGAAAAAAATGAAAATTGATGAAATCAAAACACAGGAACCTTTTAATTCCATATTTGATATAAATGATGCTATTTTACAAGCTATAAAAGAAAATATGGAAGAACAAGGGTATGATGAAGCATTACCAATTGTTTTATGGGGAAACATTGTAATTGATGGGCATACCAGACTTGAAGCGGCAAAACAAGCAGGGATAAAAGATATACCGGTGGTACAATACGAATTTAAGTCCGAAAGACATGCCTTAGAGTATGCTATTCATAATCAAAGAAATCGTAGAAATCTCACCCAGGCAGAAATATTAAGATGTATTGAAGCCTTGGATAAAAGACAGAAAAGAGGTGGTGACCGTAAAAGTAAAGAATTTAAAAATCAAATTTTTGGTACCAAAAATTTGATTCAAGAACAAAAAGAACCTTCCCATAAAAAAACTGCTGAAATATTAGGAGTAGGTTCCTCCACCGTTAGTAATGCCAGAACAATATTGGATTCAGATAATGAAGAAATAAAAAACAAAGTTATCGTAGGAGAAATCTCCATTGATAAAGCGGCAGGAGAACTTAGAAAAGAAAAAAAGGAAAGAAAAGAAGTTGAAAAACCTACTTTTAATACTACCAATGAAAATATCGACTGGGCAAAGTGGACATGGAATCCCATTACAGGATGTAAACACGGATGCCCCTACTGTTACGCTCGAGATATAGCTAATCGTTTTTATCCTCATGGATTTGAACCTCATTTCTATCCTAAAAGATTATCAGCTCCAGAAAACACAAAAATACCAGAAAACAGGAAAAATGAATCTGGTATTCACAATGTTTTTACAGTGTCTATGGGAGATATGCTTGGTGATTGGGTAAAGAAAGAGTGGATTGAACAGGTGATAGAAAGTATGAAAAAATCTCCTCAATGGAATTGCATTATTCTTACTAAAAATCCTAAACGTTATTTAGAATTCAGGTGGCCAGAAACTTGCTGGTTAGGGGCTACGGCAGATACTCAAAAAAGAATGAATCTTGCCTTAGAAATTTTCGAACAAATAAATCATCCTACCAGATTTATTTCATGTGAACCTTTAATGGAACATATAGTACTTCCAAAAAATCCACCTATCGAGTGGCTAATTGTAGGAGGAAGGTCTAGGTCAACTGGGATGTCAGAAGGTCAACCAGAATGGAAATGGGTTAAATCTCTGATTATACAATGTAATGAATTCAATATTCCACTTTTCATGAAACCTAACCTGACAGTTAGAAGTAAAGAATATCCAGAAATAATAATAGGGGTGTAGAATGCAAACAAATAATTATAGTAATACTAGAAATTACAATAATCAATTTTTTGGAGTTGATTTTTTTCAAAAAAAGTGTATTATTAACAATGATGATTATTTTTTATTGGCCTACGAACTAGCCACTATCCTACAAATTAAAAAAAATATAAAAATTACTCCTTATCAGATTTGCCAATGGACATATGAAATAAAGAAATTAGTGGAATATAATAATGTAAGTACAGAACGAGTTCAAGCAGTATTAGATTGGTATTGGAATAACATAGAAAAAGAAAATATACCACTAATAGAGTCCGGGAGATTTTTTCGATTGAAATTCACGAGTTTAGAGAATATAATGAAAAAAGAGAATAAAAAGTATTTTAAAAATTTTAGAAAAGATTTATATTAATAAATCCCGAAGGAGGTATGAGATGAAAAATATAGAATATACAAAAATAAATTCACTGGGATTACCTAATATTGTAATCCCAGCAGAAATTTTATTTAATGAAAAATTATCAAGTACGGAAAAAATATTATTTGGATTTTTAAATAATCTAACAAGTAATGAACAAGGGTATTGCTGGGCAAGCAATAAATATCTCAGTAAATTAATAAATATTAGACCTGAAACAATATCAAGTATGATTAATAAATTATATAAATTAGAGTATCTATATATAGAATATGAGATAAGATATGACGGAGCACAGATTAGAAAGATTTATATTAATCCTACCTATCCTCAAAAATATCAAAAAATATTACAAAAGGTATTAGAAAAAACATTAACTACCCTTAAAGATTTATCTAAAGGGGGGTTAAGTGAAACCTTAATACCTATTAAGGATAATCTTAAGGAGGGGTTAAGCGAAACCTTAAAGGGGGGGTTAAGCAAAACCTTAAATAATATAGATAATAATAAATTAGATAATAAAGAATTAGATATAAAAAATATAGATACTAAAGTATCTTACGTTCCTACGGAACGTTACAGTTCAGATGTACAAAAAATTTTAAATTTTTGGAACAATCTCACTGGTACTACGAAACATAAAGACTCCACCACTAAAGTTTACAAAAGAATTTATACAATGATAGAAAACCTGATGAATGGAAGACCAGTCATTTGTAACAAAAATAATATGCCCGCAAAAAGTTTAGAGAATTTTTGTAAAAAATATAATATCCCTGATGAACTTTTATTTAAAACTTGGAGTATATCAGAAATAAAAAGAGTTCTTTACACCATTGTAAAAAATGAAAATCAAAGATTATCATTGGATAGCACTTTATGGAACAATTTTGCTAAAGGTGGGGGATTTAGTTATTTTTTGTTTGAGGCTAATAAAAAACAACTACCTAAAAAATACTTAGAAATGGCAGAAACTTTGTCTAAAGCTATAAAGATAACTTTACCACCAAATAAAAGACTAGATTGGGCAAAGGAATTTCAGATTTTAAGTGAAGAAAATGGAAGGAGTGAACAGGAAATTAATGAGATTTTAGAATGGTATGTAAAAAATTATGATTATTCAAAAGTAAAATCAGTAATGGACGCAAAAGAGTTCCGGGAATATTATATGAGGATTAGGAAGTCTATGCAAATACAAAAGGAGCAAATAAATATTCAAGTTAGAGGTTCTAATCGAACAGGAATATTTGGTATTTGTGAAGGAGCAGATGAAATAGCTTTACAATATCAAGAGGAACAAGAACGAAAATATAAAAATAAAGAAAAAGAAAAGGAGGATTAGTTATGGAAAATGTAGATTTATTAGAATTCACAGGAATGCCGGAAAGAGTAATTTCTGTATTAAAAGGTATTGAAATTGATATCCCAGAGACAGATTTGAACAGGAGTTTATTTTTCTACGGCCCTTCAGGAAGTGGTAAAACTATACGTGCTGCGACTACCTTAGCACAATCTTTATTTAAGGTGCTTGATATATCACACGTTAGAGAAATGTTACGTCCCAATTCTTATGAGTATATTGGAGACCGAACTCCCTGGTTTGCTAAGCAATACATATTTACAAGAGTACCAGATTTATTATTGAAGATAAAGAGCACTTATAATAAAATACCTAATCAGTATCAGAAGGAAATAGAAAAAGATATAATTGATTTATATAGTAATGCTTCTTTATTGGTTTTGGATGACCTTGGTACAGAATTAACTACCGATTGGGCTTATTTTACTTTGTATTTAATAGTGGATAATAGATATAATAATATGTTGCCTACTATTTTTACTTCAAATTTTAGTTTGGAACAATTAGTAGGTAAATTTGTAGATGAAAGGTTAGTATCTCGGATTATGGAAATGTGTACAAAAAAAGGAGTTAGAAGGATAGGAGGGAAAGATAAGGTTAATTATCGTTTAGAAATATACAAAGGAGAAAAATGAAAATTTATCTTAAATGAAAATGAGATTTTGGTTATAATATATTATAGGGAGATAAAAAATGAGTGAGATAGAAAATACCAGCGAATTTATTGAAAGACAGATAGTTATTGGGATGATAACTTCTACCGAATATCTTCACCAAATACGTAAGTTATGGAGTCCCAAGTGGATGGAATCAGATACTGCAAAGATGTTAACTAGCTGGTGTGTAGAATATTTCGATGAATACAATAAAGCTCCGGGGAAGGATATTGAGAATATTTATATTGAAAAACTAAAGGCAGGATTGTCTAAGGAAAAGGGTGAATGGATTGAAGAGATTTTAGGTAGCTTATCTGAGGAATATGCTAAAACAGAACCGGATAAATATAAGGTGGATTTAGCTAAAAAGTATTTTGAGGAAAGGCATACTAAACTCATATTGGAAGATGCGGAATTTGAATTAAGAAAAGGAAATTTGGAGACTACTGCTGAGATACTTACAAAATATGCTCCATTGATAAAAGAAGATGCTACCACTATAGACCCATTTTCTAGACAGGTTAAGGAAAAAATTAAGAAAGCATTTACAGAAAGAGAACAACCTTTAATCCTTTTTCCGAAAGCGATAGGGCAGTTTTGGAATTCAGAAATGATTAGAGGTGGGTTTGTAGCAATGATGGGTAGAGAAAAAATTGGAAAAACTTTCACCTTAATTGATATTGCTTTTAGAGCAGTTAGATGCGGGAATAGGGTAGCCTTTTTTCAAGCTGGGGATATGACGGAACTTCAACAATTAAGACGTTTTGCAATTTATTTAGCAGGTAGGTCAGACCAGGAAAGGTATTGCCAACCTATGTGGGTGCCTACCGTGGATTGTTTAAATAATCAAATGGATAAATGTAATAAAAAAGAAAGAGAGTGTGAACATGGAGCAATCCTTAAAAATAAAAGGGAAATTACATACGATAATTTAGTTAAGTTAGCTAGGGATTATCCGGAGTATCAACCTTGTCATAACTGTAGAGAATTGAAAGGAAGTCCTTGGTTGGTTTACAAGAAAGAAGTATCTCCATTAATTTGGGAAGAGGCATATAGATATTTAAGGGAATTTGGGAAAAAGTATAATGCTTCCTTCCGTATGAGTACTCACGCTAATGAAACATTGTCAGTTAGGGATATTAAATCTTATTTGTCTGCTTGGAAAAAAGAAGATGGGTTTGAACCTGATGTTATTATTATAGATTATGTGGATATATTGGCTCCTGATTCGGATATTATTCGATTAGATTTTAGACACCAGCAAAATAGAATTTGGCAGAGGTTAAGAAATTTATCCCAGGAATATAATTGTTTAGTTATCACTGTAACACAGATAAAAGCGGCTGGGTATGAAAAAGAATTGTTAACTATGGAGGATTTTAGTGAGGATAAAAGAAAAATGGCTCACGCTACAGCAATTTTTGGATTAAATCAAACACCGGAGGAAAAAAGAATAGGGCTTATGAGAATTAACCCTATTGTAATCCGTGATTCTGATTTTGATATATCTCGTCCTGTTACAGTTCTTCAACGGTTACAGATGGGTAGAGCTATATTAGGGAGTTATTGGTGAAATTTTTTTTAAATTTACCCTAAATGAAATAATGTTTTTGCTTATAATATATATAGAAGGAGGAATTCTTATATGGAAGAAAAAAAAGAATTACCATTTGTTACAGTTTCGAAGACGATGTCTTTTGCTTCTGCTCATCGATTACCTTTTTATAATGGTAAATGTTATAATTGGCATGGACACGAATGGAAAGTAAAGGTATCAATCAAAAAACGCATTGATTTAGAAAGTGGAATGGTTTTTGATTTTTCAGAATTGAAGAAAGTAATGTCGAAACACATAATAGAATTATTAGACCATAATGTTCTTAATAATTATGTAGAAAATCCGACAGCGGAGAATCTGTTACTTTGGATATGGAAGCAGTTGGTATTCAAAGCAAAACTTGAAGGCGTAGAAAGTATTAGTATTTGGGAATCGCCCGATAGTGTAGCTATATTAGAAAGAAAAGATGTAGAATTTTTTTTGAGGCAAGAAAGTAATAAAGGAGAAAAGGTATGAAGAAATTATATCTACATGAAGAACCTTTTGTTTCTATTAGTGGAGAATCCGGTTTCTTTCCTCAGGGAAGTATTTGTATATTCCTTCGATTTCAAAAATGTAATTTACGTTGTATCTACTGCGACACTGTTAAAGCGCAATCCTCTAAAGGCGGAATAGAATATTCTGCGGATGATGTATTTAATAAGATTAAAACCAAACAAGTATTGATTACAGGTGGAGAACCTCTCTTGGCAGAGAATTGTATTGATTTTATTAGAATTTTATTATTGGCAGGACATTATGTCCAAATAGAAACTAATGGTTCTTTACCAATTCCTGTTATATCAGAGATACAAGGTCGTGGAGGTTGGGTTATAGATAGAAAAGGACCTTCCTCTGAAAATCAATCACGTCCTATTGGAGAGTTAGGAATAGATTTTTATAATTGGAATAAAACTCCAGTTATTTTTAAATATGTAGTTGCTTCTACTGTTTCTCCTTATTATCATAAAGATAGAGATTTTGTGGTTACGGATATGATAGAATTAGATAGTATGGGGTATAAGGGAATGTTTATCATCAGTCCTATGAATGCAGATACAAAAAATAAAGGGGTTCTTTTCTTTTTCCCTGATAAATTTAGAGATAGAGTAATTATTTCATTACAGTTACATAAAATTTTAGGATTAGCCTAAATGAAATTGTATATTTACTTATAATATAAATATAAGTAGAACGTATAGGAGGATTTTATGAAAGTAGTTATGGGATTGTCAGGTGGGATGGACTCAGCAACTTTACTTGGAATTTTACTTGAGCAAGGTTATGATGTACATTGTTGTATATTTTATTATGGTTCTAAACATAATAAATGGGAAAATATTGCAGCTCAATCTGTATTTGAATTTTATTTTAAACAAGGATTTTCTATTACAAAGTACATGATGGATATTTCCAATATTATGAAAGTGTTTAAATCTAATTTACTTCTTCATTGTGGTGATATTCCTGAGGGTTATTATAATGATAAATCGATGTCTGTAACGGTTGTTCCCGAACGTAATTTTATCTTTGCGGGCATTATGGCAGGATTGGCTGAATCAATTGATGCAAATGCTATTGCACTTGGTGTCCATCAAGGAGACCATTATATTTACCCGGATTGTCGAAAAGAATTTATAAAGGCATTGGATACTGCTATTTTTTTATCTTCTAATTGTAAAGTAGAAGTTCTGGCACCATTAATTAATGATAATAAAATTACTATTCTTAAAAAAGGATTGGAATGTAATCCTCAGGTTCCATATTATCTTACAAGAACATGTTATAAGAGTCAACCTGTTAGTTGTGGGAAATGTGGAAGTTGTCAAGAAAGATTGGAAGCGTTTTGTGAATTAGGTATTAAAGACCCTATTGAATATGAAGGAGGACAATAGAAGATGAATATGAATAAAATTTCAAATCTTTTTAAACAAATTCTTTTAGAGATAGGTGAAGACCCAGAACGTCAAGGGTTAAAAGATACACCGTTGAGAATTGCTAAAATGTATTGTGAGTTATTTCGTGGGTACCATGATAATCCTCCTGTGATTACTATTTTTAATGATGAAACTCCTCAAGGGTTAATTACGGATAAAGGATATTTTTTTAGTATATGTGAGCATCATATGGTTCCATTTTTTGGGCATTATTATTTTGGTTATATTCCTGATTCAAAATATGGATATTTGGGAGCAAGTAAAATAGGTAGAACGATTGATTATTTTTCCGCGCGCCTTCAAATACAAGAAAGATTAGTTAAAAATATTTTAGATTATATTGAGGAAGCTGTCCATCCTCTTGGGTGTATCCTTTTAATGACAGGAAGACATCTTTGTAAGGAAATGCGAGGTCTTAAAAAATGGGATTGCCCTTTTGAAGTGATTGAAGCACGTGGAATTTTTCTTGAAAATAAAGATGGTTGTAAGGATGAATTTATGGCACGACTTAGGAATAGAATTTGATTATAGTACAGATGAATAGTTTGGATAAAATTGTATCTTATTATTTTATAGTAGTTACTAAGAATTATAAGGAGGCAATATATGGAAGATTTTAAACAAAAGGAAATAAGTACAAAAGTTGATACAAAACAAGATGAAGTTGAAGGGCTTATACAACTTGGCGCACATAATACAAAGTATGTATATGATTCACCTTGTCCAGATTTACTTGAGGTTTTTCCGAATCAATATCCCAATCGAAATTATATTACTGAATTTAAGTTTGGTGAGTTTACTTCGTTATGTCCCAAGACTAGTCAGCCAGATTTTGCAACTATTACTATTAGATATATACCAAATGAGAAATGTATTGAAACTAAAAGTTTAAAACTTTATCTTTTATCATATCGTCAATATGGTTGTTTTATGGAAACACTTACAAATAGGATTTTAGAGGACCTTGTTTCTGTTTGTTCACCTCGTTGGATGAAAGTGATTAGTAATTTTAATGCGCGAGGAGGAACTTTTATTAATGTTGAGGTTGAGTATGAAGCCAATTAAACTTTATTTTGCGGCTGTTTGGGGGGGTTGTAGTAATGAGAGGATGTTTAATCTTATAAATGCGGGGGTTAAAAATGTGCTTGTTTCCTATATTTACCCAGACCAATTTAAAGGGTGGATAAATAATATTCCATTAGATATGGAAGGGAATATTATAGTTGATTCAGGGGCTTTTACTGCATGGAATAAAGGAAAGTTAATTAATTTGGATAATTATATTAAATATGCACATCAAATAATTAATGAAGTTTCAAAATTTTCTAATCAAAAGGTTTATATTGTAAATCTTGATGTAATTCCCGGGATTGTGGGACAAACACAATCTTTAACTAGGAATAGGAAATTTGAAAATATTGAATTAATTGAACGCGCGGCGAATGCTGGATTTCAAAATATGAAAGAAATGATAAAACAAGGTATAAAACCAATACATGTATTTCACCAAGGAGAAAGTTGGAAGTGGTTAGATAAAATGCTTGAGTATATCGATTATATTGGGATTTCACCTGCAAATGATGTTTCGACAAATGAAAGAAATCAGTGGATGTTATCAGTTTTTGAATATTTATATCGTAATAATGTTAATGTTGATACACATGGATTTGCAGTTACAAATAAGAAAATACTTCTAAATTTACCTTGGACAAGTTGTGATTCTGCAAGTTGGAAGATTTCTGCAGGTATGGGTGCTATATATTATCCTCAAGGAGGTTTTAAAAATTCTAATTTTTCAAAATCTGCTCTTGTATGTACTGTTTCGGATAGGAAAATTAAAAAAGGTACTGGTTATTTAACTTCTAATTTTTTAAAACTTTTAGAGCAAGATGGATATTCTTATGATGATTTACAGCAATTTCAAATGAGGGCTCTTATAAATGTAAGATATTTTTTGGAATTAGAAAAATGGTTAAATGTTAAAAAAAGTAATATAGTTTTTAAAATAAGAAATAATTTAGGATTATAATAAAGGAGGTAATAAGTGAAAATTAATAGACAAGAATTACTTAATGTTTTAGAAATTGTAAAGCCGGGATTGGCTAATAAGGAAATGATTGAGCAATCAACTTCATTTGCTTTTATTGATGGTAAGGTAGTTACATATAATGATGAGATTAGTATTTCGCACCCTGTAAATGGATTAGAAATTACAGGAACTATCCCAGCTCAAGAATTGTATCAGTTTTTAAAGAAAAGTAAAAAAGATGAAATTGAGATAATGGTAGATAAGTCGGAAGTTTGTATTAGTTCTGGTAAAGAAAAAGCAGGATTTGCTTTGACTCAAGAGATATACCTTCCGTTGGACTCTTTGAAAATATCTGATAGTTGGAAAAAAACTCCTGAAAAATTAATAGAAGCTATTAAGTTTTGTATTCCTTCTTGTTCTACAGATATGAGTCGTCCGATATTAACTTGTGTAAATGTTAGAAATGATGGATTAATTGAAGCTTCTGATGGTTATAGACTTGCAAGATATCAAATAGAAAAGCTACCCGTTAATACTTTTCTTTTACCAGTATCTTCAGCTAAAAATTTAATTACTTTAAACATAATAGAAATAGCAGGAGGAGAGGGCTGGATACATTTTCATACTGCGGAAGGAACAATATTTTCAAGCAGAATTTTTACAGACAAATATCCGGATACAGAACATCTTTTTGAGGTTTCAGGAAAAACCCTTAAATTACCGAAAAATTTAGGGGAGATATTAGATAGAGCTGGAATTTTTGTTAAAGGAGAGCTTTCTTTGGAAGCTCAAGTGGATATTACGGTAAGTAATAATACTATGGTAATATATGCTAAAAGTAATAATAGTTGGTTTAAAGCACAAGCTAATGTCCGTTATGAAGGTGAGGAATTTTCTTTTGCTGTTAATCCTGATTTCTTGAAAGAAATGTGTGAAAAAGAATTATCTTGTGTTATTGGTGAAAATAAGATATTATTTGAAGGAGAAAATTGGAAACACGTGATATCTTTATTTGTAAAGGAAAATGTATAATGAGTGGAAAAGGGATTAGAATATAATGAGAGGATTTTTTGATTTAAAAGAAACACAAAGTGTTTCTCGGCCTGATGGGAAATTTTATTCTTGTGTTTCTTGTGGATTGTATCGTTATTCAATTAATCCTAAAATGCCGCCTTTTGGTAATTTTAAAAAGGGGATTTTAAATATAGGTATGAGTCCCACGCAAGAAGAGGATAGAAAGGGGAAACCTTGGCAAGGTGTTGTTGGACGAAGATTAGAAAGAGAATATGAAAGGTTAGGAATTGACCTTTTCGAGGATTGTTTGAATGTTAATGCAGTACGTTGTAGAGTAGTAGATAAAGAAGGAAATGATAGGGAACCTACCTCAGAGGAAATAAATAGTTGTAGAGCAAGTATCATAAAAGTTATAATGGAAAGAAAACCCAAAGTGATTATGGCTTTTGGTAATACTGCTATAAATTGTCTTTTAGGACATAGATGGAAAAAAGATTTGGGAGGTATTACAAAATGGAGAGGTTGGGTAATACCTGATAGAGATTTTAATGCGTGGCTGTGTCCTGTTTGGCATCCTTCCTTTGTAGTTGAGAGAGATGAAAGAGAAGTTCAAATCATTTGGAAACAGGATTTAGAAAGAGCCTTATCAACGCATAATAAACCTTTTCCGAAATATGAAGATGAAAAATCTCAGGTGGAAATAGTGAGTTCATCTGATAGATTAATTGAATTGTTGAGAGAGATAAAAGGATTGATAGCGGTAGATATAGAGACAAATAGTTTAAAAGGGTATAGTAAGGAGAGTAAAATAATTTCATTTGCTTTTTGTAATTCGGAAAAATCTGCCTTTTCATTTTTATTACCAGAGGATGAGAAGGTATTGTATGAGATTAAAAGAGTTTTAAGAAATCCCAATATACCTAAAATAGCACATAATATGAAATTTGAACATACTTGGATACAAAACAAGTTAGGCTATGAAGTAAGAAATTGGAAATGGGATACTATGCTAGCCTCCCATATTTTAGACAATAGACAAGGTATAACTGGATTAAAATTTTTAACGTATGTGACCTTTGGGATAGTGGATTATGATAGTGAAATATCTTCTTATCTTCAACCAGTGGATAGTAAAAATGGAAATTCACTTAATAGGATTGATAGGTTGTTAGAAAGTAGCGAAGGTAAAAGACAATTATTGCTTTATAATGGATTAGATACAATATTTACGTATAGGCTGGCTATTAAACAAATGAAGGAGATAGAATATGATGAAGAAAATTAAAATGAGGTTTTGCTAATGGTTAAAAGTGTACCTAGTACAAAGGAAGCCTATGAACTTTTTCATAAAGGAGCTTTAGCCTTACAAAGAGCAGAATATACAGGAATGAGAGTGGATATGGAATATTGTAAGAGAAAAAAAGAAGAGTTGACAATTAGAATAGCAGAATTAGAACAGAAAATTTATGAAAGTAATTTTGGGAAAAAATGGAGCAGGTCAATTGGTGGGAAAAGACCTAACCTTAATTCAAATCCTCAGTTGAGCAGATTTTTATATTCAATACTAAAATTAAAACCTGTAAGATTTACAGAATCAGGGCAACCGGCTACAGATGAAGAAGCTTTATCAGAGTTAGATATACCAGAATTGGATATGTTATTGGAGATGAGAAAGTTTCGTAAGATTAGAGATACTTATTTGGATGCGTTTATGAGAGAGCAGGTAAATGGCTATATTCACCCATTTTTTAATTTACATTTAACTAAGACTTTTCGCTCTTCTAGCGATAGTCCAAATTTTCAAAATATACCCAAGAGAGATAAGGAAGCTACAAAAATATGTAGAGAGGCTTTGTTTCCGAGACCAGGACACCAATTTGTTTCTATGGATTACTCGGCTATTGAAGTAAAAATGGCAGTTTGTTATGTAGAAGATGAAAAATTATGTTATGATGTTCTACACGGAGATATGCACAAAGATATGGCTATAGAGTTATATATGTTGGATGATTTGGATAAAAGACATTCTGGAGAAGCTGTATTAAGACAGGGAGCAAAAAATGGTTTTGTATTCCCACAATTTTATGGAGATTACTATGGAAATTGTGTATTAAATCTTCTTAAATGGGCAAGACAGGCTTATCTCAAAGATGATACTCCAGCTTTGGTTCATTTGAAGGATAAGGAACTAATTACGCTTGATAAATCAGGTAATGTTAAAAAATTTGATAAGTTTTTGGAGCACGTTAGAAAAGTAGAAGACCAGTTTTGGAATGTGAGATATAAACAATATAGTAGATGGAAAGATAAGGTATGGTATGAGTATCAGAAAAAAGGATATATTGAGATGAAAACAGGTTTTCGCTGTTATGGATTGATGAGTAAAAAAGATATAACTAATTATCCCTTTCAGGGGACTGCTTTTCATTGTTTACTTTGGGCATTTGTAGAAATTGATAGAGTATTTAGGGAGCATAAAATGGATAGTAGATTAGTATCCCAAATTCACGATGAAATAACGGCTGATATTTTACCTGAAGAGTGTGATAATGCTATAAAGTTAATGGTTAGAATAGCTACAGAGGATATTAGGGAAAATTGGAAATGGATAAACATACCTTTAACAGTGGAAGTAGAGAAAGCAGAGGTGGATAAATCTTGGGGAGAAAGAAAATTTTTAAATTTACCCTAAATGAAATGGCAATTTTACTTATAATATATATAGAGGGAGATAATATATGAGCTTATATTTAAAGTATAGACCGAGTACATTTGAAGAAATAATAGGAAATGAAAATGTAATAGAAGCTATTAAAAATTTAATAGCAGATAAGAATAATCGTCCTCATTCCTATCTTTTACACGGCCCTACTGGTTGTGGAAAAACTACCCTTGCTAGAATTATGTCGAAAGAATTGGGGTGTAAGGGCAGTGATTACAGGGAGATTGATTCAGCAGATTTTAGAGGGATTGATACTGTTAGGGAGATTAGAAGACAATCCCAGTTTAAACCTTTGGAAGGGGATTGTAAAGTATGGGTAATAGACGAAGTTCATAAAATGACAGGGGATGCCCAGAATGCTATGTTGAAGATATTGGAAGATACTCCACCTCACGTGTATTTTATTTTATGTACCACGGAACCTCAAAAACTTCTACCTACCATTAGGGGGCGTTGTTCTCAATTTCAGGTACAGTTATTAAATGAAACTCAGATGACTAAACTTCTTCATAGAGTGTATAGAAAAGAAAATCAGAAATTGGAAAAAGAGGTACTAGAACAAATAGTTCAAGATAGCTTAGGGCACCCCAGAAATGCCCTTCAGATTTTGGAACAGGTTTTAGTGGTAGAACCTGAGCAAAGGTTAGCAGTAGCAAAACAAACAGCAGAAAAACAATCTCAGGTAATTGAATTGTGTAGGGCTTTGTTGAATAATACGGGGTGGAAAAAAGTAGCTAATATTCTTTCTGGGTTGATGGATGAAGAGCCTGAAAATATTCGTAGAGCAATATTAGGGTATTGTCAGACTACCTTATTAAAATCTTCACAAAATCATACAGTAGCAAGAATAATGGAAGAGATGGAAAATGATTTATATGCTTCTGGTTTTCCGGGGTTGGTATTAAGATGTTACAGAATTGTTTTTGTAGAATAAAAAAGGAGAGATAATATGGAATCATCTATAACGGTTATTGCTTTTATAATGTACTTTGTAATCATTATATTAGCTTTTTTGGTATTAACTATTTTTGCTTATGCTTTAAGTAAAGCAATAACACTGGGGCGTTTGAAAGCTATCTGTCAATTTTATTCTTTATGTTTACATAAAAAAGAAAAAGATAGCGAAAATAAAAATGAGGAAGGAGGTTTAAAATGAATTTCGAAAGTGATGTAAAAATAGATGAGAGTTGCTTGGATATAGAGTGGCTTCAGCAACCTCTCAAGATGATAAGATATTGTAAGTATTTAGCGGATTGTAGAAAAGAATTAGATTTAAAGAAGGAGAAGTTGGATGTTATAAAAGCCCAACTTGATAGTAGTATTAGAAAAAGACCTGAATATTATAATATTGATAAATTAACAGAATCAGCAATTCAAAATACCATATTGTTACAAGATGAGTACAAAGAGGCTTCTGACGAGTATTTAGAAGCAAAATATAATTATGATATCGCACAGGCAGTAGTTAAGGCAATGGAACAAAGAAGGGACGCTTTAGAAAATTTGGTAAAACTTTTTGGTCTTCAATATTTTGCTGGGCCGAAAGAACCTAGAAATCTAACACAAGAATTGAATAATAAGATAGATAAAGTTGATAAAATAATTGCCCAAAGGGCAAAAGGAGGCAATAAATGAAAAAAAGAACAAGCTTTAAAGATTTAGTAGTTTCAGAAATTAGGCAGAAAAAGTCAGGAGAGACCAGTTATGGGTATTTGCGATTGATTAAGGACATTAACATTTTTAAAGAAGAGCCGGGTGGTAAAGTTAAACTTGATTTTCTACCTTATTTGGTTACAGACAAGTTTCATATGGATAAAGATGAAGAGTTGGGGAGAGCTGTAGCAGGAACTTATTGGTATAAGCGTCCATTTAGAATTCACAGAAACGTAGGTGAAAATAATAATGTGGTAATTTGTCCTACTACGTTTAAGAAGCCTTGTCCTATCTGTGAGTACAAGGCGAACCTAATCAAGGAAGGAAAAAGATACAATGATGAGGATGTAAAAGCTCTTAATTTTTCAATTCGAAATCTGTATGTAGTAGTCCCCATTGATAATTCCGAGTATGAGGAAAAACCTCATATTTGGGATATTAGCCAATTTTTGTTTCAAAATAAACTTGCGGACGAAATACTTGAGAATGAAGAGTATGCTGCCTTCTTTGACCCGGAAGATGGATATACACTTCGTATCAGGTTTAGTGAGGAGGCTATCGGGAAAAATAAGTTTGCCGGGATTTCAAGAATTGATTTTGAAGAAAGAACTAAGAAATATGATGAGAAAATATTAAGTCAAGTTCCGAAATTAGATGAGCTTTTAATTGTAAAATCTTATAACGAAATCAAAGAATTGTTTTATGGAGTCCCAGAGGATGTAGAAGATAATGATGAAGATGAATTGGAAGAGATTAATGAAACTACTCAAAAACAAGAGAAGGTAAGAATTTTAAATAGGAAAGAAGTAAAAGAGGAAAAAGAAATAGAAGATGAAGATGAAGATTGGGATAATGTAGATAATGATTTTGATGAAGATGAAGAGATAGAAGAGGATACAGATGAAGAGAATGAAGAGAATGAAAAAGTAGAAGTTGTAAAGGAAAAACCCAAAAAAGAAGTATCTGGGAGAAATAAAAAGGATAATAAATGTCCTTATGGTCACGTTTTCGGAAAGGATACCGATGAGTTTGATGAATGTGAGGATTGTGATGTCTGGGGTGAGTGTTTGGATGGGAAGGAATTAAATGAGTAAATTAACGAAACAGGTTGAGGAGTATGTTATGAAAGACATAGAGGAAAAATCAGAATTTATGGGAAATGATAAAGTAATCTCCACTGGTAGTACTTTACTTGACCTCGCTATCAGTGGGGGTCGTTTTTCTGAAGGAGGAATACCAGGTGGAATTATGGTAGAGATTAGTGGGCTACCAGCTTCTGGAAAAACTACCTTGTTGTGTGAAATAGCAGGAAATGTACAGAGACAAGGCGGTAAGATAATGTTTAGAGACCCAGAGGCTAGATTGAATAAACAATATGCTAAAATGTTCGGATTGGATATAGAAGGAATGGATTATGATATACCATCTACCGTTACTGAAGTTTTTGAGCCTATTAGAAAATGGAACCCAGAACCTTCTGATGTTATTCACGGAATATTTGCTGATAGTCTTGCGGCTCTTAGTACTCAATGGGAAGAGGATGGAAAAGACCAATATGGAATGCGTAGAGCTAAGGAGTTTTCTGAACAATGTAGGTTAACTTGTAGATATTTGGCTCAAAAAGGATTTCTAATGGTGTGCTCTAATCAGCTAAGACAAAATGCGGATGCTGGGATGTTTGGACAAAAGTATAAAACCCCAGGCGGAGAGGCTATAGGATTTTATAGTAGTTTAAGATTACGTTGTATTAATCCCAGTAAAATAAAAGTAAAGAAAAAGGTGGAAGGAAAAGAAATATCGAGAGTTGTTGGTGTACAGACAGAAATTGAAGTTTTTAAGTCAAGTGTAGATACCCCGTTTAGGACAGCCCCTTTAACTATAATTTTTGATTATGGAATTGATACAATAAGGGATAATTTACAATTTATAAAAGACCATACTAACACTACGGTATATACATTAGAAGGACAAGTATTGGATAGAAGTATGGAGAAAGCTATTCAGATTGTAGAAGAGAATGGATTAGAGGATAAGTTGAAACAGGAAGTTATTAATTTATGGAGGTCTATAGAGGATAATTTTAAATCTGGTAGGAGTAAAAAGAGATGAAAAAATCTAAGTTTAATACAGGGATTTATATAATAGAAAATAAAGTTAATGGGAAATTATATGTAGGAAGTGCTATAAATTTGAAGGGTAGATTTAAGAATCATAAAAGAGATTTAATGAAAAATAAACACCATTGTATTTATTTACAAAATGTTTGGAATAAATATGGGGAAGAAAATTTTGAATTTAAGCCTTTATTATATTGTGACAAAGAAAATTTGTTATTTTATGAGCAAAGAGCTATAAATACTTATGGGATAAAAAATTTATATAATATATCACCTACAGCAGGAAATATATTAGGAGTAAAATGTTCAGAAGAACGTAAGAAAAAAATAGGAGCAAGTAATAAAGGAAAAATACGTACTGAAGAACATAGAAGAAAAGTATCAGAAAGTCTTAGTGGTAAAAACCATCCTTTATATGGGAAGCATCCTTCTGAAGAAACAATACAAAAAATAAGAGAAGGTAATAAAGGTAAAAAAGATAGTGAAGAAACAAGACGAAAAAAGTTGGAAGCAATGAAAGGTAGAAAAGATAACGAAGAGATAAGATTAAAAAAATCAGTATCAAAAATTGGTGAAAAGAACCCTATGTATGGTATATCTCCTTGGAATAAAGGAATACCTCGTACAGAAGAGGAAAAGAAAAAAATATCTAAATCATTACAAGGTAAAAAAGATAGTGAAGAAACAAGACGAAAAAAATCAGAAGCAAAGAAAGGTAAACTCACTTGGATAAAGGGTAAAAAACAAACTGAAGAGCATATAAAAAAGAGAACGGAAGCAGTAAAGAAAACTTGGGAAAGAAAGAAAGCAGAAAAACTGTATCAGGATAAAAATTTAATAAAGTGAGGTAGCATTATGAGAAGAGGGATACCTAAGCGATTAAAAAAGGATTTTTCACTAAAACATACTGATGAAAAACTTAGTACTATGAAGGATGACGTAAAGTATATGTGTTTTCATTGTCCAAAAATTTTGTATAAGTTTATGTTTTTTGAAGCAGTAAGAAAAAATACAAATATTCCGAATTTGATAGTAGAAGCTTTGTCAAAATATTTGGGGGATGTTATGAAAAATGAGGATATTCTTACGTATAGTATATCTTTGATTCAAAAAGAGGCAGAAAGCATAAAAGAAAAATACGGCGAGGAAGGGGTTAAGCAATATTTGAAGGAAGTTAGGGAATTTATTAGCTCTAAGATTGAAGAGGATTTTGATGCGAATTATGTAGTAAATACTGTATGGAAAAACATAAATAAAGGATAAAATAATGTTAATATCGAATGTTAGTTTTAGTTTAAAAAGTTTAACAGATAGAGTTAAGGATAGATTACAAGTTGATGGGATAATTTATAATGAAGACCTTGATTATGAAACTACAATTAGACATTTAAGAAGTATTAGAGAGAGAGAAAAAATAAATAAACCTGATTTGCCTGTAATAATTTTTAATAGGGAGAATTTAAGACTGGATGAAGAAAGTATTGCTAGACGAGGTTCCGGTGTTGCTTTTAAAAAAGAAGAGCACGGCATAAGTGTGGATATATTACAATATTGTAGAGGTATGTATAGGGTTAACTTTGCTTATTTAACAAACAATATGTTGGATTTCGAAAATAAGGAGATAATGTTATTAAGTGATAGGTCATTATTTAATAGCTTTCAAATTGATGTAGATGCTCTATTAAGTATAGAACCTAACACTTTTGGAAAATTTAGGTATATGGTAATGTGGGATTTTGCAGATGTTAGCAAGCAGATGGTGATTGAGAATACTTATTATAAGATACTACAGTGGAGTTTCAATATCAAAGGTGTTTTTTGTATATTTAATATTGACAAAGCCCCACTTATAACTACGATAGATTTATGGTTGAGAGATTTTTGGAAAACAGCAGGAATTGAATTTAAACTTGAGGCGTAATATGATTTTAACAAGAAAAGGTATGGGTAAAAATAAAGGCAATGATTTTGAAAGATTTATTAGTAAAAAATTATCCTTGTGGGTAAGTGGTGGGGAAAGGGATGATATATTCTGGCGTAGTGATAGTAGTGGAGCAAGATTTACACAAAGAATGTTAAATAATAAAATGACTGAGAATGCAGTAGGAGATATTAGTTATCGAGACGAACAAGGTAAAATTCTGTTAGATAGGTATATAATAGAATTAAAACGAGGTTATAATGATGTAAAGTTATTGAGCATTATTTGGAAGGACGATGATATTCTGCATAATTGGGTTAGAAAACTAGAAATTGAAATGAAAAATAGTGGTAAAAAAGAGTTTTTATTAATTTGGAAACAGGATAGAAAACCTATTGTGGTTATAGTAAATAATATAACTTGGGAAAGATTATCTATACAAGGCAATTTCTTACATTTTAGTTTGGAGGGTAAAGATTACTATTGTTTTAAATTGGAAGAATTGTTAAATATTGTAGCAGGAGATGTAATGTGATAAAGAGTTTAACCTTACAAAACTTTCAAAAGCACAGTAATTTGAAGATAGATTTTACTGAGGGATTGAATGTTATAGTAGGACAAAGTGATGTGGGAAAGTCTGCTATTATAAGAGCGTTAAGATGGGTTACGTTTAATAGACCTTTGGGAATTGAGTTTAAAAAGTTTGGTACCGATTTTGTAAATGTAAGGTTAAATATAGATGATATTGTTTTGGAGCGTTATAAAGATAAGAAGGATAATTTTTACAAGTTGGGTGAGGAATATTTTAGAGCCTTTGGCAATGATATACCTGATACAATTAATAAATTATTAAATTTAAAAGAGATAAATTTTCAATTTCAATTTGATAGTCCATTTTTAGTTAGTTTAACACCAAGTCAGATTAATGATTATATAAATAGTTTAGTTGATTTGGAGGATATAAATAATTGTTTGGATAAAGTTGGAAAGGAGATTAGAAGTACTACTAACAATATAAAGAATACAGAAAGCAGTATAAAGCAATTAAAAGAAAAATATAAACAATATCAAGATTTATCAAAGTATTATAAATTATATGAGGATTTGGAAAAGGAATATAAAGGGTTAGAAAAGGAAAAAGAGGTATGTGATAATGTTTTACAGTTGTTAGATAGATATGAAAAGTTAAATGAAAAGATAGCTAAATATAAACATATTGATAATGTATTGGATACAATAGAAGGAATAGAAAAGGAATATAAAGAATTACAAGACCAATTAAAACAAATGGATATTATATCGGAAAAGTTAAGTTTATACCAGAATAAATTAGGTAAAATAGAAAATTTTAGAGTACAATTGAAGGATTTAGATAAAACTTTTAATGATTTAATAAAGGAATTTGGCGGGGTTTGCCCTTTGTGTGGAAATACCTTAAATAAGGAGGGTTGTATAAATGAATAGTTTAAAAATACCATTTATAATAGGAGTTTCAGGTAAGCAAGGAGTAGGAAAAACTTATACGTGTAATTTGTTAGCAAATAATTATGGTTTTAAAATTGTATCTTTTTCAGACGCTTTAAAGGAATATGTATGGAAAGGTTTTGGAATAAGATTTTTATATAAGGAGAATGATTTAGATTACAGCGATTGTAATTTTGATTTGTTAAAAATATATGATAAAATGTATTTTTTGGATTGTTTGGAAAAGTTGTTATGTAAAATGTTTACAAAAAATGATGTAGTGAATTATTTAAACAATAATGAAATTAAGATTAAGGAGTTATATAATTTAGTAATTGGATATTATACATCGAAAAATAGTAGTAAAAAAGATTTACATACAAGAAAAATACTACAAATGTTTGGTGATTTGACAAGGGGTATATATAGTAATATTTGGATTGATAAATTAAATGAAAGGGTAGAGTTATTGTTAGAAAATAAAGAGAAAAAAATTGTTATAGATAGTGTGAGGTTTGTAAATGAAGTGAACTATATACAACGAATGATACCTATGAGAAAGAAGTCAAAGGTTCAATTATGGTTTATAAAAAGCGAAAATCAATCAGGACAACAATTAATGGATAAGGAGGCTTTAAATCACAAGAGTGAAACGGAATTAGATATTGTGAAAGATTATGCGGATATTATATTATATAATAATTACACTAAAGAATTTGATGAAGAGGTGTTTAAAATAATGAAAGGTGAAGGGTTATGAATTTACTTTTTATAGCGGATTGTCATTTCAGGGAGACAAAACCTATTTGTAGAATTGATGATTTTATTATTACACAGTTAGATAAGATTAATTTTATCAAGAAAGTTAGTGAAGAATATAAGGTAAAATATATATTTCAGGCCGGGGATTTACTGGACACTTATAAAGTATCAATTAGTTTTTTAAATTGGCTAATAGATAACCTACCTTATATGTATTGTATTGTAGGAAATCACGATATGCCCTCTCATAACTTAAATGAATTGGATAAATCTGCCTTAAGTATTTTGCATAAAGCTGAGGTAATTAGGATTTTGAATGAACCTTTGGAGACAGACGATTTTATATTGTATCCTTTTCATTTTGGACAGGATATAACATCTCCGGAAAAGACAGATAAAGTTAAGATAGCTTTATGGCATAGGTTTATTATTAGACCAAATGAAGTACCAGCTTGGAAAAATGATATGGGATTGGTAGGTAATAAATTGTTTAGATATGGGTATGATTTGGTATTTACGGGGGATAATCACGAATATATTAAAATGGAGAAAGAGGGGAGATATGTAATAAACGGAGGCTCTTTATTGAGGCTTAATGTTGACCAGATAGAACATACTCCAAAAATATTTGTTTATAATACGAACAATAGAAAAGTAAAGGAAATAGAAATACCAATACAAAAGGATTGTATTAGTACTGAGCATATAGATGTATTAAATAAGAAGATTAATACAGAGGATTTTTTAAAAACATTAAAGGGGGGTGACTGGACAATAAATTTTAGGAAAAATATTGAAATCTGGTTAAATGAAAACAAGGTAAAGACTGAAGTAAAAGAAAAAGTAATGAGTATTTTACAAGAATAATTATTATTCTTGTTATAAATAAAAAATATTAAGAGGTGTTAGATGAACAATGTAGAAAAGTTATCTCAAGCAAAAGAAAAAATTAAGGAAAAGAAGGAGCAATTAAAAAAGTTACAATGGGAGCTAGAGCAGTTAAAAAAGGAGTTAGCAGAATTAAACATTGATTTAACAAAGCAACCCATTAACGAGGTAATAAAAAAGGTTACCGATAGAAAACAGGAAATTGAGAAAAAGCTTGAAGAACTTATGTTAGAAGCTAAAAAAATAATTAATGAAACTAATACGATTGGCAATGGAAATTAATAAATTAAAGCAAGTTTTAGATAAGAAAACTGGAGAAAGAGATTTGATTAAAAAGCAGATAAAAGACAATATTGCTTCTTTATCTGTTTTAAAAAGTAATTTAGAGATATTAAATGAAGTAGATACCATAATTAAAACAGTGGCTAATAAAACACAGGAAATAATAAGATATAAGATAACGGATATTGTTACAAAGGCATTACAGGTAGTATTTGGAAATGATTATGAATTTATAATGGAAATGGATAATAAGAGAGGCAAGAACAATATTTATTTTTATATTAAAAAAGGAGATATGCTGGTAGATGTTTTGGATAGTTCGGGGGGTGGAGTTGCTGATGTAGTTAGCTTTGCTTTAAGATTGTCTTTGTTTATTTTGAACAGAAAGCAGAGAAGTGTTTTTATATTTGATGAACCATTTAAGTTTTTATCTGTGGATTTACAGGAAAAAATGGCTCAGTTTTTACAGGATATAGCAAAAGAGTTAGGAATACAAATAATTCTAACCACTCATAGTAAGATTTTTGAACGGACTGCCAATAATTTAATATCGTTGAAATAGGAGGGGATATTGGGAATTAATAAAAAAATAATTACAGTAAATGATTTTTTGAGTTCAATAGGAGTAGAAAGTAATCCCAAAACCAGAAGAGTGGTGAGTTGTTTTTTAGAAATGATTTATAGTTTAGAGCAAGGGTGTGTATTGAAAGGAGAAAATGTAATATTAGAAAAGGTAAGCCCTGAGATTTGTTTTTTGATGAAAGATGAAAATGTATTGGCTGATAATTTGTTTGATTATTTGAAAATAAATAACGAGGTGGTGATAAATGATAATGAAAATTATGGTAATAAGAGGGAACAATGAGTTGTGATAGTTTAGATTTATTAATAGTTGATGTGCCTGCTGATACTGAGGAAGTTGTAAATATTATAACAGAGATAGCTCCTGATTTCGAACCAAGAGTTTTTTGTGAGCTGAAGCAGAATAAAATAAATTTAGTAGTTGAAAATGAGGTATTCTTGAAGGTAAGGTTTGTATGTGATTTAAGAAAGTTAATGGAAATTATAGATACAGTAGCACATAAGGTAGATGGGGAATATGTTATAGAAAA
This sequence comes from Deferribacterales bacterium UBA4806, assembly GCA_002402635.1. Taxonomy (GTDB): domain Bacteria; phylum Chrysiogenota; class Deferribacteres; order Deferribacterales; family UBA228; genus UBA228. Next base: position 6,344 of record DHGE01000126.1, on the reverse strand, counting down.
GGTTTTCGAAATAAGAGGGAAAAAGTATCAGAAGGTGTGTAATATAAGTTTTTCGTATTATGTTGAAAAAGTGGTAAATAATAATTTTATGTGTGAGATAAATTGTTTTTATGTTTAAAGGAGGTTTAATATGAAAAAGAAATTATATTTAGCTGGAAGGATTTTTCACAAAGAGAAAGACAAGGATAGAGATTACAGAAGTAAATTTGTAAGTGCTATTAATAATAGCATATTGGACGGAATGATAGAATTTGTGTATCCCGTGGATTATAATGTGTTAACTTGTGTAAAGGATAATGGAGGTAGTTTTAGTTCTAGTATTGTTAATATGGATTTAAAATTGATTTATAATAGTGATATTCTTTTTGCTTATTTTAATGAAGACCTTTTGGACAAATACTCCTACCCTTTCATTGGGTCATCTATGGAGATTATGTTTGCTCACCAGCATAATAAATATATATTTACAGTTGTCAATAAATTTAGTAGTGAGGAGTTAAGGAAACACCCTTTTTTAAGACATTTCAGCGACATATTGATTGAAGATGATATTACATTTGGTAAAACTATTGACATATTAGGGGATTTTTTGCTATGAATTATAATTTATTAAAAAAAATAGATTTTGAAAAAAAAGATATTGGTGGTAAAAGATATTATATTATCAATAATAAACCTTATCGAAGTGTAACTAATTTTGTAAATAGAAAGCTTAAAGTACAGGAAAAGTTTAAGGAGTGGCGGAAATCTATTGGGGATAGAGAAGCGGATATGATAGCAAAAGAGGCATTGGAGTCTGGTACTTTACTTCATAAATGTTGCGAGGATTTTTTGTTAGGTAATAAGGTTATAATAAATAAAAATTATATAATAAAAACTTTATTTGAAAAGTATCTTCAACATTTGTTATTAAAAACAGTTAATAATATAAAGGGAGTAGAATTTGTTTTGTATTCAGATAAATTAAGGCTAGCGGGAACTGCTGATTTGATAGCTGATTGGGAAGGAGATTTGTCCATAATTGATTTTAAAACAAGTACCTACCCCAAACCTGAGGAGTGGATTGATTCGTATTTTTTACAGACTACAATATATGGATTAATGTTGGAAGAGAGATTTAAGTTAATCCCGGATAATGTAGTGATAGTAATGGTAAATAAAAGGGGGGTGGTAGATGATACAATACCACCGATTACTTTATATATAAAAAATTTTGAGAAAGAAAAGAAGAGATGGAAACATTTGATTTAAAAAAGAGTTATTATAATATATATGTTGAAAGTGAAGATGGAAACAATACTAATCATAATAAATATATACGTTCAGTTTTTGAATATTCTTATAGAAAAATTAAATGTAAAAGAATTGGATATAAAGGAGCAAATAAATTTGTTTAAATTTTTGGAGGAATGTAATGGAGAAATCTTTGGAACCATATGTAAGTAGTGAAGAGAAAGCAATAGAAATTAGTAAACCTGAACAGATGCTACAAAATATTAATACAATAGAGGATTTTTTATTCAAATACGGTGCTTGTATCTCTATACAGCTGGAAGGAATATTTAATTTAAGTGGAAGGTTATTGGGGTCAATAGCGCAGAAATTGAGTAATGATGAGGAATCACTAACTACCAAGGAACTGGCTTTTATATATAGCATAATTAGTGATAGTGGGGTAAAAATGGCTAATATTGTTGACCGGATTTATAGTAGAGCTGAGAGAGGACAGTTAGCGGTTAATACAAAAGAAGCATTAAAAGAGGAGATTGAAAGGACAAAAGGGAATAAGAAAAATGATATTGTTAACCGGATGGATGAAAATGAGAAAGAATTTGCTAAACAATATCTTTTGGATAAAATACACAAGTATTATATGAAAAAACAAAACAAGGAAAAAAGGGTTAAATAAGAGGTTAAGATGAACTTAAAAAACATTTCTCAGTTAAGGGCTTTGGCAAATGATAAGAATGAAAGGGAGTTTTTGGATAAATTATCTTATATAGAACTGTTAAAGTTTTCATTTTTAATTTTTTTGGGGCTACCTTTCAAAGAGGCAAAAAAAGAATACCCTAACGTGGTATTGTTTAGCTGTAATGAAAAGAAAACTATAGAGTTATTGATAAACTTTTTAACAGAGTATAAAAATGTTGCAGATTCATTCTTCAATACTAATAATCTATATCTCGTTGATAACACGTTATTTTTTTATAAAAAGGAGGGTGATAAATAATGAGCATTTGGGACGAATTACAGTATTTTAAAGAAGATGAAAACTGGGGAGACCCTGAGAAAATGAACGGATATTTATTACTGATGCTCGACAAACTCAGGGATTTAGTGGGTAGTCCGTTTGTTGTCCATTGTGGATATGAAAATTCAGGGCACGCTACAAAAAGCAAACACTATACGGGTGATGCTGTAGATTTTCATATTGACACAAAAATTGATTTTGAGTCCCAAGTAAAGATGATGGAATATTATCTTAAAGATTTACAGTTGGAAAATTTCGTGGGGATGGGTATATATCCGTTTTGGGCACGGAAAGGTTTTCACATAGATTGTCGTGGAACTAAAGCAAGATGGGGTTGCCTAAGAGATGGGACATACGTGTCTATGGAAATGGCTCTAGAACAATTAAAAAATGGTAAATAACAATGGAAAAAGAGTTAAAGTATAACACAGGTATTTACATAATAGAGAATAAAATAGATGGAAAAAAATACGTGGGGAGTGCTGTAAATTTAAAGAAGAGATTATATATACATAAAAATAGTTTAATAAAAAATACACACATTAATAGACATCTTCAAAGAGCTTGGAATAAATATGGTGAAGAAAATTTTGTATTTAAACCTATTTTATACTGTGATGGTAAAAATTTGTTGTTCTTTGAGCAGAGGGCTATTGATACTTATGGATTTGAAAATTTGTATAACCTTTGTCCCACAGCTGGGAATAATTTAGGAGTAAAATTATCTGCTGAACATAATAGAAAATTATCGGAGTCACGAAAAGGTGAAAAAAATCCTTTATATGGGAAGCATCTTTCTGATGAGCATAGAAAAAAATTATCTAATTCACACAAAGGTGAAAAAAATCCTTTATATGGGAAGCATCTTTCTGATGAACACAGAAAAAAACTATCTGAGGCACATAAAGGTGAAAAACATTCTAATTATGGGAAGCATCTTTCTGATGAGACAAAGAAAAAAATATCTGGGGCACAAAAAGGGAAGCAAATTTCTGATGAGACAAGGAAAAAACTATCTGAGACACATAAAGGAAAACAGCTTTCTAATGAGACAAAGAAAAAAATGTCTAATGCACACAAAGGTGAAAAACATCCTTTATATGGGAAGAATCGTTCTGATGAAATAAAGAAAAAAATAAGTGAAGCAGTAAAGAAAACATTTGCAAGAAAAAAAGCAGAAAAGTTATCACAACAAACTTTAAATCAATTAAAATAAAAGGAGATATTATGGCAGGAAACCTTTGGAGTGATGAGGAAGTAGAATTTATAAAAAAGCTCAGGGAAGAGCACCCAGATTATACAAATAACCAATTATCCGATTTGATGAAGTGTAAAGGATACAATAGAAGCTCAGAGAGTATTAGACATTTTTTCAGAGGGAATATAAAAAAATCAAAGGTAATTTTTGAACAAAATAGCAGAGAAAAATTTGAAAACGGTTTTGACCCTGAGCAGTATCTGCAAGAATTGTGTAAAATACAGGATGAAAAATTTAATGTGTTTAGGAAGCACGATAATATTTTTCAGAAAATTAGTAAAATAAACATAAATACTGATAAACCTATCGCTATATCATTTATTAGCGATGTTCATTTAGGAAATCCCTTTTGTGACGTAGCTCGCTTGAAAAAAACTTTGGACGCTATACATAACGAAGAGAATATGTATATTGCTTTAGGTGGTGATACTATAGATAATTTTATTATACAAAAATTAATTTCACAGACAGACAAAACTGACATAGCAGTGTACAAACAGTGGATGTTATTCAAATATATATTGGAAGAGTATCAAGATAGTTTTTTATATGTGGGATTAGGTAATCACGAAGAGTTTACTAAAAAGATGGCTCTTATATCAGCTCAAGATATTTTTGTTGACAAAAATAAATTCATTTATACAGGGAGTAACGGAACGTATGTTTTTGTTACTGTAGGAAATGAAGAATATAGGATTAGTATCAACCACAAACTTAAATACAATAGTGTTTTGAATAGACACCACGCCCATAAAAGAAAATATGATTTAGCTAGCATTGGGGATTTAGATATCATAACAATGGAGCATTTACACGAAGGTGGGCTTGAAACATTCTGGAGACACGGGAAAAAGAGACTAGCTCTTAGTTGCGGTACATTCAAATTGTTCGATGAATTTGGTGAATCACTTGGTTATGACCACGCTAATAATATAATACCAACTGTTATACTCTACCCTGACTCACATAGGATGGTAGCTTTGGAATATTATGAGGATGCGATTATTTATTTGAAAGGTTTAGAACATTCTGTGGAAAAATGAGTTGTTGTATCTCACCAATGAACAATAGTTCAGTAGCTTTCAGCTACAGGGATACCAGAACACTAACAGGAGGTAAAGGTTGTTAGTAAACGATAGGGAAGAAATTAGATACGTTGGGATGTCGCCTCAGTCCCAACCTCTATGGATACAAACTAAACAATCCTGTGTGGTAGGGATAGTGCCTGTATCGTTAAACCTTCCCATATCTGTTCGAGAGGAGGACGGATTCCGAAATAACTCCGATGTTTCGGATACGCATTTCTTCAACATACAGGAGGTCTTAAAGACATGGTGTATGTAATTAATAAGAATGGTAATCCTTTGATGCCTTGTAAAGAAGCTAAGGCACGTAAACTTTTAAGGGATGGTAAAGCAAAGGTTATCAGGAAAAATCCTTTCACAATTAAATTACTTTGGGATTGTGAAGAGAATGTGCAAGAAGTAGTTGCGGGTATGGATACAGGTAGTAAGAAGATAGGATGTTCAGCTATAGCAAATGGTAAAGTAGTTTATCAATCAGAAATTGAAATAAGACAAGATGTATCAAAAAAGATGAAACAAAGAAAGATGTACCGTAGAAATAGAAGGTATATGAAAACTAGATACAGAAAACCAAGATGGCAAAATAGGGCTTCTATGAAAAAAGAGGATAGGTTAGCCCCAAGTATTAAATCTAAATTAGATTCACATTTAAGGGAGAAAAAGTTTGTAGAAAGTATATTACCAGTAACAAGATGGAAGGTGGAAACAGGAAATTTTGATATATATAAAATTACTAATCCTGATGTTAAAGGTAAAGAATATCAGGAAGGTAATCAAAAAGGATTTTATAACTTAAAAGCTTATATATTACATAGAGATGGTTACCAGTGTCAAAAATGCAAAACCAAGGGTAAAAAATTACACGTTCACCATATTATTTTTAAAAGTAAAGGTGGAACAAATACACCTGATAATTTAACAACCTTATGTGAAACCTGTCACGATAAACTACATAATGGTGAATTTAGTATTAAAGGTGTTAAAAGTAAAACTAAACATGCTACAGAGACTAATATTATAAAGTCTCAGTTAAAGAAAAGATTTGGTGAGTTTGAGGAAACCTTTGGATATGAAACTAAATTCAAGAGAGAACAAATATTAGGTTTACCTAAGAGTCATTATAATGATGCTATTGCTATTTGTTGTGAAGAGGGGGAATTTGTTAAACCTGATAATGTAGTTTACTACAAAAAACACGTATCTAAGGGTGATTATAAACAAACCTTTGGTAGTCATTCAGAAAAGAAAATACCAACTGGTAAACTATTTGGATTAAGAAAATTTGATTTAATTAAAACTATAAAAGGGACAGGATTTGTTAAAGGTAAAAGTAGTGAAGGTTATTTTACTTTAATGGATATAGAAGGTAATACTACAATTTCTCAGGTAAATATTAAAAAATATTGTATAAGATTACAGGCAAGAAGTACAACATTAATAGAAAGAAAAATGTAATAATCTTTAAAATAAATTTAAAGGACGTGCAACTATGGATTTTGATTACAGAGTCATAAAATTAAAAAATAATGACTTTATTGTGGGAGAAGTTTATTATGACGAAGATAGTGAAGATATTGTTTTTTATTCACAACATCCCATAGAATGCTGGGGTGAGGATTTGGAATTATTGAAGGAAGAAATGGATTACATTAACGGGGCATTTGAAAAACCAATTCTGGAAGAGGTAGATGAAGGTAAACTGGTTGAAATGGTTTAGGGATAAAGTTATCTACGAAAAGGATGGTTTTAT
>DHGE01000117.1 GCA_002402635.1 Deferribacterales bacterium UBA4806 | reverse complement strand
TACAGGTTCTGAAAATTCTAATAGCAATTTCACCTCTGTTAGCAACTAAAATTTTTTTTATTTTATTTCCCATAATGTCTCCATAACTAAATAGTTTATTTAAAGGGGCAAATTATCATGTTTTTTTGGTGGGTTAGATTGCCTCTTATTTGCTAATAATGTAAAAGCCTGAATGACCTTTGGCCTTGTAACTTCAGGTTTTATAATCTCATCAATATAACCAAGTTCAGCTGCTCTGTAAGGATTTGCAAAAGTTTTTCTATACTCATCAACTAGTGTTTTTTTCCTTTCTTCTCCCTTTTCTGCTTCTTCAATCTCCTTCCTAAACAATATATTTACTGCTCCATCTGGCCCCATTACAGCGATTTCAGCAGTAGGATAAGCATAATTTATATCGCCTCTTATGTGTTTTGAACTTAACACATCGTATGCTCCTCCATATGCTTTTCTGGTTATAATTGTAACCTTAGGTACCGTAGATTCGCAATATGCGTAAAGTAACTTAGCACCATGTTTGATGATACCACCGTATTCTTGGGACGTCCCAGGCATAAATCCTGGTACATCAACTAAAGTTAGTAATGGAATATTAAAGCAATCACAGAATCTTACAAATCTTGCTCCTTTAATGGAGGAGTTTACATCTAATGCACCGGCCATAACTGATGGTTGATTTGCAACTATTCCTATTGTTTTGCCATTAAATCGAGCAAATCCAATGATCAGATTTTTTGCGAAGTGTTCCTGTATCTCAAAGAAATAGTTTTCATCTACAATCTTTAATATAATATCTTTCATATCATAGGGTTGAAATGGATTGTCGGGTACTATATTATTAAGATCTAAATCAATTCTGTATGGGTCATCTTTTGTTGATTTAATAGGTGGATCTTCTAAATTGTTAGATGGTAAATAACTTAACAATTCTCTAATTTTGTATAAACAATCTTTGTCATTGTCAGCAGCAAAATGGGCTACACCACTTTTTGTATTATGTGTCATAGCCCCACCTAACTCTTCTTTTGTTACAATTTCACTGGTAACAGTTTTTACAACCTCTGGGCCAGTGATAAACATATAACTTGTATCTTTAACCATAACGATGAAATCTGTTAAAGCAGGGGAATATACAGCACCACCAGCACAAGGCCCCATTATAGCTGAAATTTGGGGTATAACACCTGAAGCCAAGGAGTTTCTTAAAAATATTTCGGCATAGCCTGCCAAAGATAGGACTCCTTCCTGAATTCTTGCCCCTCCTGAGTCATTTAAACCAATGACAGGAACGCCATTTTGTAGTGCCAAATCCATTATTTTGCATATTTTCTTTGCAAAATATTCTGAAAGAGAACCACCAAAAACCGTGAAATCTTGAGAAAATACAAAGACAGTTCTATTGTTGATTTTTCCGTATCCTGTCACAACGCCATCGCCTAATATCTTCATTTTATCCATATTAAAGTTATAACAGCGGTGGGTAACAAATTTATCTATTTCTGTAAAAGTTCCTTTATCTAAAAGATTTTCAATCCGTTCTCTAGCCGTTAGCTTTCCAGCTTCATGTTGCTTTTTTATTTTATCTAAGCCCCCACCTAGTTCTGCTAATTCATTTAATCTATCGAGTTCTTCAAATTTATCACTCATATCAACCTCATTAAAATGTTATAAAGCTATAACGAGATTATAAAATAAAATTATATAATAGTCAAAAAGAAATTACTCTGTTTGCAACTAATAAATTAGTTAAAATTATGATATATGATTATAAAAAATGATATTCTATTTTAGAATTTATTTTATTAGATATTATCACTAAGTAATTGGTGTTTGCATTAATAAACAAAATATAACTAACAATGTTTATCTTTTTTGATATTTCAAAATCATTTTAATATAGAAATGGTTAATTATAAAAAGCAATCCAGTGAGTAAGAACATACATAGAAATCCTCTTTCTAAACCAATAGTTCCTATTATAAGTCCACCTAAAAATGGACCAAAAAAATTACCTAGTGCTGTAATACTGGCAGTAAATCCAAAGATAGCTCCTTTTTTACCATCAGGGGCGTTTTTAGCTATTAAAGCATTTATTGAAGGTAAAATCCCAGCAATTGAAGCACCATAAAGAAATCTTAAAATCATAAATATTAATATGTTATACGAAAATATATGAAGAATTATTATAATTCCTGCAAGTCCTGAACACCATGTTAGAACAATATAACTACCCAATTTATCACTTATTTTACCAACTATAGGAGCAAAAATTAAATCTGCACATGCTGTTATTGTGAAAATTAATGAGACCATTAATTCTAGATGAGTTCCATCATATATTGTATGTATAAATAATGCTATTTGTGGTTCAATTTCTCTTATTGAAATTTGTGTAATAAATATAAAAAGGTACATTAAAAGGATTAATTTATCATTTAAAATTATAGAAAGGATATTTCTCAAATTTTTTTTATTTATTTTTTCTTTATCTCTATGAGCTTTATTAGCCACTCCCATATTATTTATATTTTTTGTTTCTTTAACATTAAAAAGGACAAAGAGAAAAATAAGGAAATTCATAATTGATGCAATCACAAAACTCAATCTATAACCAAAAAAATGTGCAAGTATGCCCCCAATTACTGGGCCAATTATTAGTCCAGATGTTTGCCCAGTTTGAAATATACCCATGGCTGACCCAAGTCTGCTGTCAGGAGTTTCATAGGCGATTAATAAAATAGCAGACGCATTAAATCCGCTAAAGCAACCCATAATTAATCTAAGAAAAAATAATTCATAAACATTGTTAACCATACTTGTTAAAAACATAAATATAGAAATTGCAATTGTTGTTCTTAATACCATTAACTTTGGCCCAAATTTGTCAGCCAGAAAACCCCACAACGGTGACATTAAAAACTGACCAATAAATATTGCACCTGCTGAAAGACCAGCCCAAAAGGCTGCATGTTCGATGCTATTAACATGCAATTCATCTTTAATAAAAAGAATTAAGTATGGATTTATAAAAGTGTGGCCAACTCTTACGAAAAATTGCGCTGCTGTTAAGGCATATAAATTTTTTTCCCAATGGCCCATGAGTTTTAGTTAATATCTGTTAATATTGCAATATAACTATACTATATTGTATAACATATAGTATCCTTACTTTTCTATAATTTTAAAAATACATAAATTTATTAAGGCAAAGTCTGTATGAATATAATATTAGATGAGCTAAGTTTCCTATAATTTTCTATTTGCATTGGTATACTATTAATATATTAGAGTTATTTTCATAATTCTTATAATTTAAGTGGTCTATGATAGAACAATTTGTATATCCTTTGTATGTAAAAAGGTAATATTTATTTCTCAATTTTCCATCTAGAATTCCTAATTGTTTCTGAGTGCTTCTAGAAATAAAAAAAGCAAGTTTTAGATCTTTTTTTGTTGTGTTATCAAAAAAAATAGGCTCTTTCGTATTCTTAATTTTTTTAACGATATGATTAAATTGGCCTTCATAATTAAAGTACACTACTTTTTTATAAAAATAAGGGCCATGAAAAAATATAACAGTATATATTGAAATTAATAATATTGTATCCATTAATACATTCAGAGCAGCCTTATTATAATAATAGAAAATAAATATTAG
>DHGE01000122.1 GCA_002402635.1 Deferribacterales bacterium UBA4806 | reverse complement strand
ATACCATATCTTTATAAAAAATAGGAAACACAACAGCCGATTTTATTCCAGCTTTCATTGCAGCTTCACTGAACAAGCTCACACTTTCATCACTTTCAAAATCATTTATAATAATTACGTCCCGATTTTTATATGCTCGAAACTCACATCTCTGCTCTTTTGCTTCAGCCAAGTTGATTTTTTTTAGTTCTTCTAAATAATCAAGGCATCTATCATCTTTTATGTACAGTGCGACCTGTCCAAAATTTTCTGTTTTAGCATCTACAATTGAAACTCTTGCCATAAACAACTTGCCATATTCCACTGCAAGTTTACATATTTCACTAAATATTGCTTCTAAATTTGTCTCACTTAGTAATAACCTGTTAGATAGTAGAAGTGCTTCATAACAATTATTTAATCTTACTAATTTTGCATTTATTTCATTTAATTCTGTAATATCAGTATGTGTTCCAATTAATGCTTTAGGTTTACCATTTAAATCATATTTATAAACCTTCCCTCTAACTAAAATCCACCTGTACGAGCCATCCTTTGATCTTAACCTAACAACATTTTCTATATTATTTATTAAGCCTTTTTTACAATTTTCAATTATCCTTTTATGTTCTTCTAAATCTTCAGGGTGCATTAAACTGTAAAATATATCTAATCTATCAGGTAATTCAGTAATACTATATCCCAACATCTCCTTCCATTTATCAGAATAAAAGACTTTCTTTGTATCAAGATAGTATATACATACTCCTTCATTACTGCTTTCAAGTGCTGCCTTCCATCTTCTTTCTGATTCAAACAATTCTTTATGCTTTTTTATTGCAACTTTTTCTGACATTATCTTTGTATTGACATGAGATAAATCTCCTGCCAAATCAGTTAATATTTTTATTTTTTTATCATTGAAGTAGTTTTCCTTTTCAGCATATATTATTATATAATCTGGGTCTATATTCCCGTAATCAATTGGCAAGCATGCTATTGATCTTACATTTAATTCTTTATACTCTTCATAAAAATTCCTGGTTGAATTATCCAGATATAAATTGTTTACCACTTCAATTTTTCTATTTTTATAGGTTCTTGAAAGAATAGAATCAAATGTAGCAATATTAACATGTTCTCCCAATTCTTTCAGGATCTTTGCTGCCTCTATATCATTTGTCGCATAAGCGAGAACCCTTGGGGTCAGGGTTTTCCTGTTAATTTTAACAACAGCAGCATGAGAAACACCTAAATGTTCTACAATTTTTTCTACTGTTATCTTGAATGCCTCCTTAATAGTATCAACGTTAAAAATCTCTTCATTGACCTCTGCTAATAACTGATATAAGCTTGATAATTCTGTGGTTTCACGTTGTTTTTTCTTCAGTTCATCAATATCTAAAAAAACCCCAACAGCCTTTGCAGTACTGCCATCGGTATTTTTTTCAAGAATCTTTACGTGGTGGTAAAAATATTTATATTCACCTGTAGAACACTTCAATCGCACTTCAGCTTCGTATGCTTCAAGTTTTCCCGTAATAATTGCATCTCTCTTTGGGCCAATATAAGCTTTATCTTCAGGATGAACTAAGGCAAAGAATTCATCATCAATTTCAGGAAAATCATTACCATAGTTTAATAATTCATAAAATTTATCTGATTTAATAGCCTTCTTCTTATTAAAATCAAAAAGTATAACAATTTCATTGGCCACTTCCAGAGCTGTCTTCCATAACTTTTCAGCATCTCGAATAGATTTTTCTAATTCTAACTTATGTATAGCAAAACCAATATCCAAGGCCATTTCTTCTAATAAAGCAATTATTTCCTCATCAAAAAAATCAGCTTTCTTTGAATATAAAGAAAAAACACCATATATTTTATCTTTATAAAGAATAGGCAAGGCAATAGTAGACTTTAATCCAGCAATTTTTGCATCATCTGCCCATATTTTAAATCCTTCATCACTAAAAATATCATTTACAACTACAGGCTTTTTTTCTCTAAAAGCTCTGCCTGCCGTTCCATTACTTAACGGGCTATGCTCCTTTACACTGATCTTTAATTTTTTAAAATACTCTTCACCCTTTTTATCAGAAGAAAAAAAAGAATGTGTTTTAATATCATTTATGTTTTCATCAAAAATCCCATACCACGCCATATCAAAGTTACCGTATGTGACAGCAATTTTACACAGTTTATCACCCACTTCACCTATAGACTCTGCCCTGACAATTAACTGATTTGTTTCAGACAGTGCTTTATAAAAGCTATTCAATTTATTAAGTCTTTCATTTAATCGCACTATTTCAGTTATATCTGTTACAAATCCACCTATTCTAGTGATTATTTTTGGTTTCGTTCTATTTAATACTTTCCCTCTCACTAAAACATAAATGTGTCTATTTTTGTCTAAATTTAATTTTACAGTTTCTTCTAAATAGTCTTTTTTACCCTTAAATAATTCAAATAAAGATGTTTTATACTTTTCTCTGTCATCTTTGTTCATTAGTCTATATAAAACAGCGACACCTTTATTTAATTCTGTTTCTTTTATCCCTAAAATTTTTTTTGCTTCATATGAAAAGGTTATCTCTTTTTTTATGTTATCATATTCCCAAATGGCACCTTTAGTATTTTCAAGGATAATACTGTATCTTTCTCTCAGAGATATGAGCTCATCTGTTAGTAGCTCTCTCTCCTCATCAATCTTTAAACGATGGATAGCAAATGCTACATCATTAACAATATGAATTATAATAGAACATAGAAGGTCATTGAATATGTCTACTTCTTTAGCGTAAAGTGTTAAAACTCCATATTTACCATCATTATAAATTATTGGAAAGGCTGCCTTAGATAAATAACCTAATTTTTCAGCATTCTTCTTATAATATTTGTAAGATATATCATTTAATGTATTGTTAATTATAACAGGCTCCCCACTAATATAAGCCTTCGCTGTGGGCGAATCCTTATAAGTCCCATCAATATATGACTCCTCTACTACTTGTTTCTGATATTCAAAAGCCTCCTTAGATTCAGTATAGCATGCCAGTGGAACAAATTTTTTGTTATTTTCATCAAGTGTAGATACTCGAGCCATAAGAATGCCGCCTTTTTTAACAGCAATCTCACAAATCTTATCATAAATCTCTTTTTCACTTTTTGATGTTAAAATAATAGAATTTGCTTCAAAGAAACTTAATAAAATATCTTCACTCAATTTAAACGGCATAACATCCCTTTATTTAAATTTAAATATA
>DHGE01000164.1:4466-4800 GCA_002402635.1 Deferribacterales bacterium UBA4806 | reverse complement strand
GTCAAGTACCAATTTTTTATAATTACAAATCTCTGTTTGCCAATTCTTTAGCAATTTCTTTATATGTTTTAACCATATAATCAACGCCACTCATATAATCCCATGTTAAAGCATATTCAAACGGCTTTCCATTCATTATTTCTTTTTCGGTTTCATAGTTATCTAGGACATATAAAAGCTTAGATTCCCAATTTTCAGCAGAATTTTTTATAAAATTTCCAAGACCTCCAACACGAAATAATTCTTTATATGCTTCTCCATAAGATGCAACAAATGGAGTTTTTGTTAACATAAATTCTACTGGTTTGATAATGGATCGATATTTATCATATTC
>DHGE01000164.1:0-4381 GCA_002402635.1 Deferribacterales bacterium UBA4806 | reverse complement strand
AAAAGTTTTACATCATCTCTAGATCCAATAATATTTTCTAATGCTTGAATTACACCACTATCTTTAAAAGACTGAAGATGTGATAAACTGCCTCCCCAACCTATTATTTTAAAGTCTCTCTCGGTTTTTGGTATATTAATATAATTTTGTGTAACAAAATAATTTGGTATATAATATGTTGGAGATAAATGTTTATATTTTTTCATCATATATTTACTTGGCATAATTTGAGCATATACCATTTTTAATCCCATTTTAAATTGCCACAATGGATGTGGATACCCTATTCTTTTTATTCGTTCTTTAACTTCTTTTACCGTTTCATTTTTAAATTTATAATATTTATCTGAGTAAACATATGATCGAAGTTCTTTCACATAATCAATTTTTTCAATATCTACTTCCCCTTTATTCCAAAAAGAATAGGAGGCATTTGTTTCTTCAATTCCTTCATAATAATCGTCATAATTAGCAATTACTATTTTTCCTCTAACAATCCAATACGCAATTCTGGTTAAAACATCTCCAAAGAAATTTCTTTCTATTACAATAATGTCGGATTGCAATAACGCATTATTAGCTTCTACTGTATTTTGTTCAAATAAATGAACAGGAATTAATGATACGTGATGTCCTGCATTTTTCAACGCCAAATATGGGATAACACACCGATAAATTGAAGTATTTAATTCGCCTGGTTTATCTGCATAAACAAATGCAAGTTTCAATGGATTTTGTTCATTATGTTGGCTATCTTTTAACTCTTCCAAGGGGAATTCTCCTCATCACCTTTTACTTTTTTAGTAAATCCTTTTCCTTTGTAATGAATTGAAGTTGAATTATATTTTCTATGAACATTTTTAGACCTACAATCAGGACAGGTTTCATTATTCCTAATCATAAACGGCTGAGAACTAATTTCAAAATATTTTCCACAATCATCACAAACAAAACTATAAATCATAATTATTCCTTTCGTTATAATATTCTCTGTAACATCTTTTACAAACTGGATCTCCATTGATAAATTGTCCATCTAATAAGTCTACCATATTGAAACAATTTTCAGTTGTGCATTTTACCATTGTGGATTCATTCATTAGTTTTTCTTGGAGTTCATCTTCAGTAGAAACATTAAAATCTTTTAGTAATTGTTTAATATCTGTTCTATTTTTTTTCATTTTTGTTCCTCCTTATATTGAATATTGAAAAGTGGTTGAAGTCCTCTTTGTACTAAAACGCTATTCATAGCATTTGCAACCCAAATTTTATCTTTTGCATATTTAAAATATTTTTTATAAATTTCAGGAAGAGGAGTTGTAAAATCTCTACTGCTTGACATAGTAGAACCATCTTCTCTCCAGGTATGCCATACTAACGGAACAGGATAATGATAAAATTGATATTTTAAAGAAAGTTCTATGTTCATACGATGATCTTCGTATACAAAAACTGTTTCATCATAGGGTGGGACATTATCAAAACACTCTCTCGCAATCATAAGACAATTGCAAGGTGTAATATTCATTACCAGAAGAAGATCCCTATTAAAATCATGAGAATAGGGAATGTCTCTCCAAACAGTTTGAAAATTTCCATCATTGTCTTTTTTCTGATGTAGTCTTACACTATCACAATAAGCAATATTATACCCTGTTTTATTTAAAATTTTTAACATAGATTCAATAAATATTTCTGTTGCACCATCATCATCATCTATTGTACAAATCCACTTTCCACTCGCATGTTTTATTCCAACGTTTCTACTACCAGCTAATCCAAGATTTTTTTCATTTACAATATATTTTATTCTATTATCATCAAAATTATTAATAATATCGGATACATCTTCTCCGTGATCATTTATAACGACAATCTCAATATTTTTATAGGTTTGGTTTAATAAACTTTTTAAATTTATAGGGAGAAAATTTCTTCGATTATAAGTAGGTACTATAATACTAACTAATGGTTTTTCTTCCACTCATTCCACCACCTTTCATTTTCAGATTTTGATAAAGACATAAAATTTTCAGGAACATTTTGTAAAATTTTATTAGCTTCTAATTGTAATTGTTCTGGATAAAGTTCTGGATATTTTTTTATAAAATAAGCATAAAACAATTTTTGTGCTTCAGCAGTAAATCCTGAATGAATTGCTGAATCTTCGTGTACATAATAATTGAATAAAACTTCTGGAACAAGTTTACCATACCAGCCTTTTAAACCTAACCTGATACTCAACTCATAGTCTTCGAGATATGACCAATTTTCTAAATTAAATCCACCTGATTCTATAAATGCTTTTTTTCTAATAAGGCTACAATAGGAAATAAAATTTCCTGCATTAATTAATCTGTAAAAATTATATTCGGGTTGTGAAAATACTTTATTTTCTGCTCCAAAGTATTTAGTGTTTACATATGCGAATCCAATTTCAGAATTTTCTTTTAAAGTTTTTACTGTTTTTGTTAAAAAAAGTTCTTCGATATTATCATCGGGATCTAAAAATAAAATAAATTCTCCCTGGCTTTTATTTACTCCTTCATTTCTTGTTAAAGTTAATCCTAAATTTTTATCATTTCTATAAATAAAAATATTATTTTTTGTATTTTCTCGATGTTGATTTACAATATCTAACATCTTTTGATACTCTTCTTCTTTACTATAATCATCTACAATAATAATTTCAAATTTTTTATATTTTTGTTTTAGGATACTTCCTAAACATTGATCAATATAATGACTATAATTATAATGTGGGACAATAACAGAAACTAAGTTCTTTTTATAAGCCATATTTTTCATACTCCTCTAATGTGTATAATGCTACTTCTTGATGACATCCGTTACTTATAAACCTGTCAAACCTCATTGGATCAATTCTAAAGCCATTTTCATACATTGTAAGCATTGATTCTTGAGAAAACATATTCATATTATTAGACCTATTATTAAGTGCCACGTTTTGTACTTTATTCATTGGAGCACAGAAAGCAACACTTCTATAATATGATAACAATTTTGGCTTATTATAAAAATAATGTAAATTCCCATATAGTTGTGCTTCTAAATCATTCGGATTATTATATCTTAAGGTTTCTAATAATTCACGAATATCTTTTATCCTATAAATACTTGAACTAACTTCTAAGGGGTAATTGAAATCCAATTGTGATGTAGTCCAATCAAAAGCAAAAATAAGAAAGTCAGTTTCAGGAAGAAATCCTTTATCCAAAAGATCATGCAAAGAAGAAAAGTTCATTATATAATGGTGTCCAATAGCTTTTGGAATCTCTTGTTCTTTTTTTAATGGATAACAATTTTTTGTGTTTTTTCCTAATCTTAAACTAAATCCAACCGCATCAAGGTTGTATTCCAATAAACTTTTAATTTGTGATAAATCAAATTTATTAGTAAATATATTGTCGTCTACTAAAAACATTATATATTGATAGTTTTTTATTTCATAAACAAAAGATGACTTAAAAGATTTAAAATCTTTTTCATAAATAAATTCAATATTATTTCTTTCTTTTTCTTTTTGTTCGTGAATCAATTGATTATATGAATTTTCATATTGATCATCATAAGTATAAATTATATAGATATCAGTGGAATTTGGCTGCATACAATTTAGATAAAAACTGTTTAATAATAAGTCTAATTGTAATGGTCTATTTTTTGAGAATATTATGGTAATTATATTATTATTAGTTGTCATCAAAACCCTCAGCAAATCTTTTTAAGGCAATTTTAAAAACCTCTTCATCATATTCTATTCCAATAAAATTTCTATTGTTTTGTTGACACCACATTGCACTTGTTCCACTTCCCATAAAAGGATCAAGAATCCAATCATCTTCATTGGTAAAAGCAAGAAATAATCGATTCATTAATTTCATAGGTTTTTGCCATTGAATATTTCTTCCATTATTATTTTTAACTCGTTCCTTGCTCATTGTAGAAAAATTTCCTAAATCATCAAATACGCTACAAGGAGTCTTTAATCCAGTTCCTTTTTTATCAAATTTTGTCCCTGCTGTAACTTTTGGAATTTGAATTGGTTCTTTGTTCCAGGTATATTCCTTCTTATTATTTTTGCAATAAACATGGATGTAATCATGTTTTTGAGGAAAACCTTTGGACGGTGTGCCACCCCATTCCATTTTATATATGAGAGTATTTACCCAATGATCTCTACCGCCACTTATATTGTCTAAATATAGTTTAATTTCAGCTTGAGTAGAATCATCGGTTTGAACAATAAAGATTCCTGTTTCTTTTAAGAATTCCCAATATTTATCAACCCATGAAAAATCTTTATTTTGATAAATATAATCACAATAAATAAGATTATATTTATGATTATCTTTATAAG
>DHGE01000059.1 GCA_002402635.1 Deferribacterales bacterium UBA4806 | reverse complement strand
TGGAGAATTATATTAAAAATATTTTTATTATATTTAAAATTGAAGAAATAAAAGAATAAAATAGTGTCAGGTATTTACTTTTTATACGCCCTGAAGGGCGAGGAGCAAAGCGACGAAGAGTCGCTGGCGAATATTATCATATTCTGAATTGACATAGTAGAATTACTCAGCTCTTTTTATTATCTTTTTTCCATATTTTGAATAGGAAGCGTTATGTTAACATAGTTGAATTCATCTATTGCTTTGGCAAAGGTTTTTTTTTCATTGCTCTGAAAATTTATGTCTTTAAACCTTTCCTTCATATCCTTAAGGAATTGAAAATAATCTTCTGGTTTATTCTGATATCTCTTAATTTCCCAGTTTCCATTTTTCACAATTTTAAGTTCGTTGTAATATTTTTTTGTTTTCTCTCCTTTAATGTACCCATCCCACATGACAAAAACAGACCTGTTTTTAAGATGCATTATTTTCGATGCGCCCGTGAATTCAACCCCTTTAATTGAAGAAAGGGTTCCAAATATCTCTTTTATATCCTCTTTATATTTATCAAAATCTATAGTTCTAAAATCTTCATATTTCAATTTGTTAAACAAGGGATTAAGTTCTTTGATTTTTTCTTCAAATCCCTTGATATCAAAATCGTTTACTGCGTATCTAAAACGAGCGAAATTCCAAGTGGCAAGAATTAAAAAATAAGCCTCCATCTCAAAATTATTCTTGATAAGATTAATAGCCATATTATAAAAACTACCTCTTTTTTCGATGTCGTTAAATTCTGTTGTCGCTTTGGTGAATTCTTCATTAGTTATCATATTGTGCGCCTCTCTTTACCTTAAATCCCAACGAGCCAGCGATTTCATATAACATCGCGATTAAGAGAAGTTCGGTTTTGAGGCAACCCACAAAACCGAATTTGGATGGAGAAGTCTGCAAGACTTCGTAATCTCTTAATCGCTGTTATATTCGTCTGACCAAAGGGAAGACCTAAAATTTAGTGCAACGTTCCGTAGGAAAATTTTAGAGTTTTTGGATTACTGATAAATTCGACCTAAGGGAGTGTATATGTCCGAAGGACTAGAGAGGGGCTTATTTTTTGTTTCTTTTTTTCTAAAAAAGAAAATAGAAGGGACGTCTTGTTTTAATTCTTCAAATAAAAGTAAAATAATCTTTAATCTTTCTGAAAATTAAAATTTTTCTTCTTTTTAAAAATACTTCAAAATTATCTTCTGAATAGGATTTTAATTCTCCACAAGACTTTAATTCTTCATCGGGTTCTTCTTCAGAATCTAGTTTTGGGATAAAACTTTTATCTTTAAAATCAGGTATTTTTAATAAAATTTTCTCTAGCCATTTTTCAAAAGATTCCCCACTTTTAATCTGATTTTCAGATTTTAAAGCTTGTAGATTACCTATGTTATCCACTAAATTTTTATCATATTTCTTTTTTGTCTTTTTTTGTGGAAATAAATGGTCTTCTTGAGTTTCATCATCCATTAAATTTCCATACAATATTTTTAATATGATTTTGCTTTTATCAGTATTATATTGTATTTCATCTAAAAATTCGATTATATCATCCCCTTTTTTAATCGTTTTAGTATTTCCTAATACTTTTAGTAATTTATCGACAGGAAATAATGTGCTTTCGGTTTTGTTTATTTCATCTCTTGAAGATTTTAATAATTGGTCTGATTGCCCACCAAAAACACCATTTAATAAAATTATGTAAATGAATTTTTTAAATAATTCTTTATTTTCATTAGTATCTTCTTCAATATCTTTGTTATATAAATCATTTTTATAAACAAAATAAATTATTGGAATTATAGAGTTTAAACTTCTTAAATATTTACTTGATGTTATTCCTATTTTGGGTAAAAACTTTACAACTTTTCTTATTGAAGAAGTTATTTTTTCCCAATTATCTTTGATTAACTTAATATTTTCTTCATTAAAATTTTTAATTTTATATCTTATTTCCTTATTGATTAATACTAATGAAGTTTTTAAAATAAAATCATTACCAAAATTAAATCCTTCACCATATCGATTTATTCCTTTGATTTCTCCCTTTTTATCATCTCCTTTTAGAAATTGATAAAATATATCTCTTGCACTCTCATTATTTTCATCATTTTTCCAATATTGAATTATTTTTGAAAATAGTAAATCAGAATAACTTAAAACTACTCCTTGTGAATTAACTCTAACAAATATTTCTAATGCCTCATCATCTTTTTTTGATTTTTCTATTTCATAATAAGAAATATTTTCTTTTGTAATGGATGATAATAATTTTGTTAGATTCTTCATAATTAATTTTTTATTTTCAGTAGTTATATCTGTTTTTGCCGCATAAATTTTATCAAATTCATCTACTAAATCTGCAACTTCTAGATTTAAAATGTCTTTAATTTTGTACCATATTTTATTTTTATCATCTATGAAGAAATTATCTTTTTCTTCTTCAAAAAACTTAAATTCGTAAAAATTATCTTCAAGTTCTCCGTTTTTATCTAAATCGGTTAATAAATTAAAATATAAATTTCTCTTTCTGCTCTTATTCCTATAAACATCTTCAAATATTCCATTAAAAACTAAATTAAATATTGTCATTCTTTGTTGTCCATCTAAAACTAAAATATAATCCTTTTCAGAAGACATTGATAAAAATTTATCATTCTTATCTTGATTTGAATTTTCTAAAAATTTAAGCAGACTTAGATTATCATCTGATGCTCTTTTTTTATCAATTTTCCAAAATAATAAAGTTCCAATAGGATAGTTTCTAAGTATTGAATCAAATAAACTACAAACTTTATCCTCAAATTCGTTTTTATTATTTTTCCAGACAAATGGTCTTTGAATATCTGGAAGTAAATATAGGTTATTTATTCCTTGTACTAATTTTTTAATTGAAATATCATTATATCTTCCCATATTATATTGATTATAAGTAATGTTTAATAAATCTTACTATTAAAGATGTGTGAGTGAAGAATTGACGCCCCTTCCTATAAATTCTTTTACGAAGTAAAAGGCAATATGTCCGAAGGACTAAGCCCCTCTCTCTTTCTAAAAATAAGTAATCCAAAAATTGAATATAACTCGTTTCTATGCGAATTGAATGCATAATATCGACCTTTTGTTGCATATTATACGAACTTGATGTATAATTGTTGCTGAAATTATTAATAATCATTTAACTTTCTTTATTTTACCAATTTCTATAAAATTATACAACGAAAATACTTGAAAAAATAGTGTCAGATATTTACTTTCTCCAGCTGGGCCAATAAAGAGAGTTGCAATAAGGTTTTTTGATTATGCCTATCCTTTGACAAAGGACATGGTATTTCTGATCTACGCAAGAAAAAAACAGTGTCAGGTATTTACTTTTTACTCATCACTGAAAACCCAACAAACCTTATGAATAACAATCTATCCACTGCTAAATATATGAAGCAATATTATGAAATGAGGTGTGCATCATGAAAATATTTTGTGTCCATTATTGACATCAGGGGTCAGGTAGCTGAGTAAATACAAAAACCTTAAATAAAATTTTTCTTTAGTAAATCAAATTTTAATATATAGTATATAACAAGACCAACCAAAAAACCAAAAGCCATGTTTGTGATTAATGAAATAATAATTACTACAGTCATAACAATAATGTCTTTATTAACATGAATATCTTTAGCAAATTTAGTTAGTTCAACTCCTACCATAAACATCATAGCTCCAATAATTGCGCTGGGGAAAAATGAAAATACTTCAGCAATAGCATTGGCTAAAAACAGCCCCATCAAAACCTCAATAATACCTTCAATTATATTAGTTCCACCTGTCCTTGCTCCAAAATAATATTGTCCTGCTAAACCTCCAGCACCATGACACAATGGCATACCTCCAAAAAAAGGAATAATTATATTCATAATCCCCTGATTCCACGAGAGTTTTCTCTCACTAACAGGTTTTTCTGGCCAATATGTTTTAATCAAGGATGAAGTTGAAATAGTTGCATTGGTAATAGTTAATGGAATCTGAGCAAAACCAGCCAAAAATAACGTCTGCCAAACCTCATTAAAAGTAAAAGATGTAAAATAGGGAAATGAAATTGCAGGTTGATGCATCTGTTGAAATTGACCTTTTATGAACATAATTCCAATACCTAATGTTATTAATACTATAGCAGCAGGTGCAAAACGATTATTTTTAAATAAAAGTACTATAAAAATAGAAAAAATACCCAGCAACCACCAGGATGAAATCATTTTAAAAGCTTCAACAACGAGCAATATTCCAAGAGTAATTTGAATTCCGCGTATAATAGAATTAGGTGTTAATTTTGCGATCCAATCAATTATTCCTGTTAATGCAAATATTAACCATATAATTCCCATAGCAAAACCAGATGCATAAACCATTGATGGGGCCCAGTGCTGAGCTATAGCCACAACAGCTATTACTTTCATAGGTTCTATAGGCATAGGTATTCTATACACAAAGCCTGTAATAATATTTGCTAAACCCATAGTTATTAAAAGTCCAGATGGATTAATACCGCATACAGCTATATAACCTATTGCTAAAGGGAAAAGAGTACCAAAGTCTCCCATAGATCCTGCAAGTTCTCTTAAATTAAACTCAAATGATTTAATCTTCATAGTTAATTCATGAATTTTTGATTTCTTATATAATACTAAAAAAATAAACTTAAATCCTGAAACGGGTCAAGTCTCTTTTTTCCTTATAAATTCGAATGTCTCATAATATCTCCTTTCTGTTAGTTGTATAGATTTTTTGTTTGTTTTCAATATTAAGCTCTTGTCTTAGCTTATCTAAATAATTAATATCAAAAATGATAAACTTTACTTCATGGAGCCATCTACTAAATGCCCTGATTAGTGTTGCAAATATTAACTTTAAACCAAACTTCTCTTATCAATAAACCCAGGAATAACTTTAGTCCTTATTCTTTATTCATTCTCTCTTCTTTAAAGCATAGGTAAAGCATAAGTAAAGCATAAGTGTCAGGTATTTACTTTTTACTAATTCTCTGGAAAAAAATAATTAACTTTCATAATTGTAACAGTTGCTATTTCATTTAATAGGAAGAATGCATCTTTTGAGTTTGACAGAATTTATTATATTACTTAAACTAATATTATAATGCTGAGATTTATATTTAAATATGAGTAATAAAATTATTAATGAAATATTATCGGGACTTAAAGATAATAATATAAAGTTTACTGATTTACGAAATGTTATTTTAAATTTAGGATTTTATGAAAGAATTAAAGGAGATTATTATATTTACACAAAAACTGATATTATTGAAATTATAAACATCCAGCCAAGGCATGATGGCAAAGCAAAAAATTATCAGGTAAAACAAATTAGAAATATTATATTAAAATATAAGCTTCATAAGGAGGATTTTAATGTATAAATATGAAATTATAATTTATTGGAGTAATGAAGATAATGCTTTTATAGCTGAGGTTCCAGAATTGCCTGGATGTATAGCTGATGGACAAACTTATGAAGAGGTTTTAAAAAATGTCCAAACAATTATAGAAGAATGGATAGAAACTGCAAAAACATTAAACAGAGAGATCCCACAACCAAAAGGCAAATTATTGTATGCTTAAGGAACAATTTCAAAAAAACTAGTGTCAAAAAAAACAGTGTCAGGCATTTCCTTTTTATCCCAATTAACTATTTTTTTTGAAGGCAACTTGAGAAGGCATTAAAACTATGATAATATTAACAAGTAAACATATCATGACAAAAAACTCTGAGCACTCCCCCAAAACATCTTCATTTGTTTTTCTAGCGTACTTGTTTATTACGATTTTCTGCCCATTCTTTTCCCTGTGCTGTAGCAATGGAGATGGCTCTTTCTTCTTCATAGCCCTCTCCCAATAAAGAGTTGGCAATCTCGATCATTTTTCGTCGGACTTCAGCTGTAAAATTCTTCCAAGATTGTGGATAGGAAGTTTCACTCCATGGCATATAAGCCTCCTGCTATTTAAAATATAATTTTTTTCTATTGAACTTAACCATTAACTATTGCTCCACCATTAGGGTGTAAAGTTTGCCCTGTCATATATGTTGAGTCATCAGAGGCTAAAAATACATAACAAGGAGCAACTTCATCAGGCTGCCCTGCTCGGCCCAAAGGTTTCTCAGTACCAAACTTTTCAACCTTTTTTGCAGGGTAGCTGTCTTTAGCAGGAATTAGTGGTGTCCAGATGGGTCCGGGTGCCACTGCATTTACTCTGATACCGCGAGATGCCAATTGAAGTGCCAAAGAACGAGTTAAAGCAACCACACCCCCTTTTGTAGATGAATAATCAACTAATAAAGGATTTCCAGCGTATGCAGTTACTGATGCAGTATTTATAATATTACAGCCAGAAGTCATATGCTTTAGTGTTGCCCTTATAAAGTAAAATTGTGAAAATAGGTTTGTCTTAAAAGTTCTTTCAATTTGTTCGTCAGTAATATCTTCAAAGCGCTCTCTAACATGCTGTTCTCCAGCATTATTAACTAAAATATCGATGTGACCAAATTTATTTACTGTTTTTTCTACAACCTCATCACAAAAACTTCTATTCCCGACATCTCCTGCAAAAGTTAAACATTTGCACCCTGTTTCTTCTACAAGCTTTTTTGTTTTTAATGCATCTTCTGTTTCGTTTAAATAAACAATCGCTACATCAGCTCCTTCTTTAGCAAACATAATGGCAATTGATCTGCCAATCCCACTATCACCGCCTGTTATAATAGCTTTTTTATTTAATAGTTTTCCACTTGCTTTGTAATCTCTTGCTTCTGAATTTGGTACAGGATTCATATCAGTTTGTCTACCTGGTTGTTTACTTTGCTCCTGTGGAGGAATATCTTTTTTCTCCATATATAACACCTCCTAAACATTTTTTATATTAAATCATAGTTTATATTAAGATAACATACATATTAAAAGTTCATTTTAATAATTTTTATCTCATTAAAGACATGTCAAATAGAGCTTCTTGAAAATAAATCATTATAGAGTTATTTTATTACTGATGAATAAACTGATATAAAAGAGCAATATGAGTAATATATGGCAAATTGATTGGCACACTTTATTTATCCCAAGTGGTTCAATTATTGAAATTATATTTCGTGGTAGTGTTATATACCTGTTATTATTTGTAATAATGAGAATCTTAAGGCGGGAAGCTGGTCAATTAAGTGTTGCCGATATATTAGTTGTCGTTATTATTGCCGATGCTTCACAAAATGGCATGGCCGGTGAATATAAATCCATAACAGAAGGGATCATTTTAATTATAACTATTTTTATCTGGGATTATGTTCTTGATTGGTTAGGTTTACACAACCCATTTTTGCACAGGTTCCTTCACCCAAAACCAATAATACTAGTACATGATGGACATATTGACTGGAAAAAAATGCGTAAACATTTGATTAGTAAAGAAGAGTTAATGAGTTTTCTTAGGCAAGAAGGTGTGCAAAAGATTGAAGATGTTCATAAGTGTTATTTAGAGGACAATGGCAATCTCAGTGTAATCACTAATGAAAAAAAATAGAAAAAACAGTGTCAGGTATTTACTTTTTACTAATTCGTGCAAAAGAACTAAACTCACAAAATTTTAAAATTACCTTAGTATATTCTTATTTATAGATCTATAAGAGCTTTTATTTTACCTAAAACTTCATTAATAACATCAATATCTAATTTACAGATAAATTTAGCATTTCTTGCATTCCAGTCTAATGATTTTATTTGATCTGACAATATAACACCATTTACAGGAAGATTTTGAGGTAACTTTACCTCAAAAGGATAGCCCTTTTCTTTATTTGTAATTGGGCATAATATGGCAAGTGATGTTTTTTGATTATAAGATTTTGGCGATAATACTAACGCAGGCCTTAATCCTTTTTGTTCATGCCCTGACTGCGGCTCAAGATCAAGCCAAATTAAGTCTCCCCTATCCGGTACATATTGTCTTACCATATTTCATTGCCAATAGAAGGACCAGTTTCTATTTCTTTATGTAAATTGTCTGAGTTTATTTTAGATACTAACTCATCAATATCAAATTTATATTTCACTGGTTTTATTATGAGCTGGTTATCTTCAATTATCAATTCAACTTCATCATGCTCTTTTATGTTAATTGTATTTACAAAAGATTTAGGGATCCTAACAGCTAAACTATGTCCCCATTTTTGAAGCTTTGTTTTCATAATATCCTCCTGGAATTATGTATATTCATAGTATATACATAATTGAATAGAAAAATCAATAACAAATAAAAAATAGAAAAAATTGTGTCAGGTATTTACCTTTTTTCATAGTGAGGCAGGATCAATTCTTGCTTGTGCAAGTATTGAGTAATCATCAAAACTTATATATTTGAAATGAGAAAACTCATTGATTAAAAATGTACTTTTACCAGTTTGCCTTGCACCTGTAATTACAACAACAGGAAAATTCTTTACTGCAGATTTAATTTTATCACTTATTATCCGTTTTTTATAATATATTTCATTGCTTGAATGATTATTATTCATATGTTGAATAATATTACATGTATGTTTGTTGTCAAAAGTTAATTTATAAATAAAACATCAGGTATTAAAACAGTAGAAACAGTAGTGTCAGTTATTTACTTTTCATGATGATATAGGAATGATTTATTCACAGGCAATAAATGTGTTTAATAAAATGATTGTTTTAAATAAAGGTATTCCCTTTAATATTAAAATACCAACAAAAGAAACAGAAAGCGCTTTAAACGAACTGGCTAAAAAACAAGGTAAAACCTTCAAAGTTGCTGATGACTTATTTAAGGATCTGGATAATTGTATATTTATGTACAAGAAGAATTAATAGAACGAACGATTAAAAAATCTATTAAAAGATACTCTGTTTTAGGCGACTAACTTAAAGCATAAAATTAGCTAACAGTTTTTATTTATAGATTAAATAATTTATATTTTTTATTGATTATTAATTTTAATACATTATTTTATTTGTAAGATGTATGGAATAGCGGCAATACCAATATATATGATTATTTATTAATCAGTTATAAATTGTTTTATTAATATAGAGTTTTATAATTATATTGCAATAAAATTATCAAAATTTGGAGATGATTATGCCAAAATTAATGAAATCTTTTGTTATGGAAAAAATAGGAAAGGTTGGTTTTATGGAAAAACATATTCCTGAACCAGGACCAAACGATGCGATTATTAAAACTACAAAAGCACTTGTTTGCACATCAGACACCCATACTGTTGATGGAGCAATTGGAGATCGCCAAAATCTTACATTAGGTCATGAAGCTGTTGGCGTTGTTTATAAATTAGGTAGCGAGGTCAAAGGTATCAAAGAAGGAGATAGGGTGGCAGTGGGGGCCATAACTCCTTGTTATAAATGTGAAAATTGCTTAAGAGGTTTTACATCTCAATGTCAGGGCTTGCTTGGCGGTTGGAAATTTTCAAATATTAAAGATGGTGTTTTTGCTGAGTATTTTCATGTAAATGATGCAGATGCTAATCTTGCCATAATCCCAGAGGTAGTTCCAGATGAAAAAGCTGTGTATACAACAGATATGATGTCTACAGGCTTTATGGGTGCAGAAAATGCAAATATACCTATCGGTGGAACTGTTGCTATTTTTGCACAAGGAGGTGTTGGGCTTATGGCAACATCTGGCTCAAAACTCTTAGGAGCTGGGCTTATAATCGCAGTAGAAACGATATCTAAGAGAAAAGAACTATCTAAACATTTTGGAGCTGATATAGTGGTTGATTTCAAAGAAAAAGATCCTGTTAAAGCTATTTTAGAATTGACAAATAATGAAGGTGTAGATGCAGCAATTGAAGCGCTTGGTTCACAAAAAACATTTGAATGTTGTGTTAAAGTAACAAGACCAGGTGGTACAATATCAAACATAGGTTATCATGGTGTTGGAACTTATATTAATATTCCTCGTATGGAGTGGGGTGTTGGTATGAGTGATAAAACTATCAGAACAGGACTTTGTCCTGGTGGTAAGGAACGTCTAAGGCGCCTGTTGCGATTAATTGAAAATGGACGTGTAGATCCAACACCATTGACAACGCATGTTTTTAATTTCGATGATGTAGACAAAGCTTTTCATTTGATGCAGACTAAAGAAGATGGAGTTATTAAACCTCTTATAAATTTTGTTTAATAAATTTAACACCAACAACGGAAGTGATTATAGTTGAGAGTGTTCATAGTTTTGTGTCTGCATATATGGGGTACCAACCCAAGTTTATAGTACCATCCATTGGATGGGCATATTTAATAATAGTATTAGACTAGTATATGAAGAAAATAGTTGGTTATAATGTAAGTTTAAGGGCAAGGACAGAAGATTGGAAGAAAGCATTGGATTTAGCATTTAATAAAGAATTCCCTCAAGGTGTAAAAGGATCTAATTTAAAGCTTATAAGTTATAATGGGGCAGGCCAACATCTATAAGCTTTATGAAAGATATGACTTTACTTGGAGTTAAACAGATATTTACATCATATAATAATCATAAAGGTAATGCTGAAACTGAACGTCATATAAGGACAATAAAAGAAGAAATACTTTGGCTCAATGAGTTTGATA
>DHGE01000046.1 GCA_002402635.1 Deferribacterales bacterium UBA4806 | reverse complement strand
TATTGGATATGCTGTTATTCAATGTATAAATTTTTTATTTAATTAAAAGGAGTATCAATGAAACGTTTAGAGTCCGATAAAAATAATATTTTAGATAATAAAAACCGTATTTTGTCAATAAGAGAATTTATTGACGAAATACGAAATGTAATGGGTGAAGATAAAAACATATCTATAAAATTTTATGAAGATGAATTGGTTTTTTATTTATTTGAAAGAGAAGTTGGAATTAATTTAAACATGTATAATTACAATTATCATCCATATATTGATTTTGAAGGATATGGTGGTGCAACAGCCATGTTAGGGATTCAAGAATTAAAAATTGTGTATGAAGTAATGGCAATAATTGAAAATAATTTAGAAGAAGTTTTAAGTTGGATTAATGTTAAGTCACTTGACTGAAAGAAAGGATTGATAAAAATGTCAACAAAATATGTTTTTTGTAATGGGAATTCATTAATGAGTTTTAGTGAATCATTAAAAAATATTGATTTAGCCGGTTTTAATTATGATAATATATGGATTGCTAATTATTCATCACAACAACCATTAATAAAATTAAAGCCAGAAAAAATTATCTTTCAAAATAATTATGCTACAATTGTTTATTGGAATGATGGAACTAAGACTGTTGTAAAAAAATCTAAAGAAGATGAATTTATTCCAGAAGTAGGTTTTGCTATGGCTTTAGTAAAAAGAATGTATGGAAATCGATCTGAAGTTTTAAAATGGATTGAAAATGCTGAAATTAAAGAGTAAAATGTACATATATATATTACAAAATATATTAAATGTAATAAATATTTTACAAAAATGATCAATAAAATCTAGGTTTTATTTAAGGAGAATAAAATGAAATTAATTTCACATAAAGAAGCACTTAAAGAATCTTTGAAAGATCCAGAATTTAATATTGCTTATAAAAAAATTCATTGGCAGACCGATATTTCAATTATTCTTTATCATTCTAGAAAAAGAGAGGAACTAACGCAAAAACAATTTTCTAAAAAATATAAAATTCCATTGAAAAAATTAAAAAAAATTGAAAATGGAGAATTCAAGAATATTACATTAGAAGTTTTAGAAAATTTATTTGAAAAATTAGGATTATATATGTATATTAAAACAAAAAATTTTAGTGAAGATTTGGAGGATTAATAAATTGGATAAATATTTATGTTTGTTTGCTGAAGGAACTCAATATGAAATGGTGATGATTCATCAAAACGAGTTGATGGAAAAACACTTTAAAACCATTTTTAATTATACTGGTAAGTGGTTAGAAGATGCTGGATTCTATGATCTGCCTAATGCTAGATATATTTTAGAATCTGCAAACACTGGACACGGTTTTGCCAGTTGGAAGCCCTTCATAATGTTGCAGACAATGCCCCATATTAAAGATGGAGACCTATTGTTTTATTTAGACGTAACTGATTATGTCTATAATGATGGATTCTATAATTGGGTTGAACATTTAGTAAAAACAGAATTAGATGGATCTTTCTTTAATATTAATTATTATAGACATGGTGATTGGACTACTAAAAAATGTCAAGAAATAATGGGTTGTGATAATAAGTTTTATTATGAACAGAGGCAATTAGAGGCAGGTACAATAGCATTAGTAAAAAACAAAAAGAATATTGCTTTACTTGAAGAGTGGTTGCAATGGTGTCTTACTCCTGATGCAATTCTTAAAGATAGAAATCCAAAAGAAGAAAATGATCCTGGTTTTATTGATCATCGTACAGATCAATCCATTTTAACAAATTTGTTCTATAAATATGGTCTAAAAGGTATTGGCATGGAATATGTTAGTCCTGCTCCTCACGGATATATCGTTTATAATTATTTTGAACAAGGTATGACAGGTTTAGAAAATAAACACAAATATGATTAAGGAATAGGAGAATTTATTGAAAACATTATATGATTTAGCAAACAAATATGGAACAGACAAAAGAGAACAAGATCATAATTATGTGAGAATGTATGAACAATTATTGTCTGGAAGAAATATTGATAATCTTTTAGAAATTGGATTGGGTTCTGGTGCTTCAGCTTTAATGTGGTCAGAAGCATATCCCGATTCGGATATTCATATTATGGAATATTTTGATAAAGAGCATATTGAAGTTTGGAACAGTCCTCAAATTTCTGCTCCAAATTTAACTATTCATAAAGGTGATTCTACACAGCATGAATCGTGGGCTAATATTCCTTATGGATTTGATGTTATTATTGATGATGGCTCACACTTTCCCCAACATGAAATTGAAACATTTAATTTGGCTTTTCCTCATTTAAAAAGAGGAGGATTATATTTTATTGAAGATACTCATTGTAATTTTGAACAAAAATATACAGGTGGAAAAGATATAATATATAATTGGGCTTTAAATTTGGTTTTCAATCAGCAACTTCCACTTTTGGGAAACACAAATGGAAATTTTTATCAACTAAGAAATCTAATGCCCGTTCCTATTAGAGATATTTACTCCTATCATTTTTATAAATCTGTAATTGTATTTGAGAAAGCATAAAATGAACAACAGTAATGATATTTCTATAGTAATGCCCATTCACAACCAAGAATCAATTATATTTAAAATTCTAATGGGAATTTATAAAAATTCATCTTCTTATGTTAAAGAATTGATTTTGATTCTGGATGGTTGTACAGATAATACTCAAGAAATTGTGGAAAAATTTTTAAATACTTATAATAAAGATAATAGATTTGATACAAGAATATTTATAACCCCAAATATTTTTGAAGTACAATCTTGTAATATTGGATTTAGAAGTGCTACTTGTTCCTGGATTATCAATATGCAAGACGATATAGAAATTACAGAAAGACATTTTGATAAAAGATTGATGAAACCATTTTTAAGAATGCATAATCTTTTGGGTGTTACAGGCAGAGATGCAGCAAATGTTTACTTAAATTCAAAAAATGAAATAATATTTGGAGATTTGACAGGTAGAGACGCTAAATTTCCTTCTCTAAAGGAAAGAAATAAATTTTATGTCCGTGATATAATTAATCGTGCTCCTATTTTGTTTAATCATGAAAAATTAAAAGAGTTAAATTATTTAGATGAAGATTTTGTTCCAATTTGTCAAGATGATACAGATTTATTTTTAAGAGCTTATAAAGAAAAAAACTATTTATGCGGATCTTATTTAATTGATTATAATTCTCCCTTAGAATGGGGAGGAACAAGAAAAAGCATTGAGGTAAGTAATTTCGTTCATTGGTCTGAACAAAAAAATATGCAGTTGCTAAAAGAAAGACATTACGATATAATAGTAGGAGAAAAACACAATTTTGAAATCAACATATAAAAGGAGCATAGATGAATTTTCAAGAATATTCACAAAAATATTTTACATTACCGATTGACTGTGATCCAATTGACAGGGCGTTCAAGGGATTAAAGTATTGTATAAAAAATAATATTTTAATTGTTGTTGCTGGTAACGGTGGTTCTGGCTATACAGGAAGTCATTTTGTACAAGATTTAATAAAAGCCTGTTATGCTAATGCTAAGTCATTAAATGATAATTGGGGATTATATTCTGCTATTTCTAATGATATCGGTCACGATGAAGTTTTTCTTGAACAGTTAATGAGGATTGATAGTAAGTATTTATTTATTCCAATTAGTTTTTCTGGTAATTCTGAAAATATATTTAAGGCTGTTGACTATGTTAAAAATGTTGCTAAAATGCCTGTCTTAAGTTTTACAGGCAATGATGGTGGAAAACTGAGAGAACAATCTAATTTAAATATTAATATTCAAACAGATAATATTTATGTTGGAGAGGGTTTTCATTCTTTAATTTTACATTACCTGGTTGATGAATTGTCAAAATTAACTTAAATTAAATCCTTGACATATTTTAATAACTAATGATATACTAATATTTATTCATTTATTATCAATAAAATAAAGCCATTAAAAGAAAGGAAAAATTTTGACAACAATTTCAAAAGCATATAAATTTAGAATATATCCTAACAAAACACAACAGCATCAATTATATGTTGAATTTGCAGCTTCTAAAGTTGTCTATAATTATTTCTTGAATAAGTCTATTGAGTTATATAATTCTGAAAAGAAATCAAGTAATTATTTTGATTGGGCGAAAGAATTAACTGAATTAAAAAAGAAAGAAGAATATACGTGGTTACAACAAGCATCTAACGGATGTTTACAGCAATCGCTTAAAGATTTAGATGTGGCTTATAAGAATTTCTTTAGAAATATTAAAAAAGGCGTGAAACCAGGATTTCCTAATTTTAAGAAATTTAATTCCTCAATTAGATATTCAAATGTTTCGTGCAAATATTCGAAAGAAAATCATAAAATACAATTATCAAAATGTGGTTGGATTAACGTTGCAGATTATAAAACGCCTTTTGGTAAGTTGATGAATATGACAATTTCAAAAACAAAGTCAGGAAAATGGTTTGTAGCAATTTGTGTCGAACAAGAATTGAAAAAATATGTGAATGAATCTGTTTCAGAAGTTGGAATTGATGTAGGAATTAAATCTTTTTTGGTGGATTCTAACGGTGATAAAATTGATAATCCTAACTTCTTAAAACGTCAAGATCGAAAAATTAAAAGATTACAACGACAATTATCTAAAAAGAAAATTGGAAGTAATAATTGCAAGAAAGCAAAACTAAAATTAGCAAAAGAACATGAGAAAATTGCAAGTCAACGTACTAATTTCTTACATCAAAACTCTACAAAATTAGTTAAAGAAAATAAATTAATTGCTATTGAAGATTTAAATATTTCTGGAATGGTTAAAAATCACAGACTTGCAAAATCTATTATGGATGTTTCGTGGTCTGAATTTTTTAGAATGTTAACTTATAAAGGAGAGCGGTATGATTGTGAAATAAAAAAAATTGGAAGATTTGAGCCTACGAGTAAAAAATGTAATAATTGTGGATACATAAAATTAGATATGACTTTAAACGAAAGATCGTGGATTTGTCCACAATGCAACTCTATTTTAGATAGAGATATTAATGCAGCTAAAAATATATTGTCTTTAGCCCTTGACAGGAAAGAAGTTGTTTAGTATGATTAACAATAAGAAAAATAGGGCGAGGTGTAAAGCCCGAATTTACGCCTGTGGAGATCATGTAAGACTACAGATTTTTGTAGCAACGATCATTGAAGCAGGAAGGGAAGATTTTATTCCCACAGAGGACGTTAGTCCAAACACTTCAAAACACCATATGTGGCGGTATAGAGTGATTTGACCAAAATATAGTGTTTACCCCGTATGCGGATGGAGTGACCTCAGTATGTATCTTTGACCAATTTTTATACATAGTTTACCCCGTATGTGGATAGAATAACCGAAAGGATGGAGTGACTTTGATTATTGCAAAAACCCCTTTAAGAATTAGCCTCTTTGGTGGCGGTACAGATTTTCCTGATTACTTTAAGGACAATCCTGGTCAAGTTTTATCAACTGCCATTGATAAATACACTTACGTTATTTTAAATAAAAGACCTTTTGATGAAAAAATAAGGTTAGGATATTCTAAAACTGAACTTGTTAATTATGTTTTTGAGTTAGATCATGAATTAGCAAGAGAAGCTATTAAATTATTCAGTGTTTCTGGCATAGAAATGTCAACAATCTCAGATGTTCCAGGAGGGGTTGGACTAGCAACAAGCAGTTCTATTCTTGTAGGAATGTTAAATGTTTTGGCAACATATTCTAATGTAGAATTTGATGTTTCTCATTTAATTGATTGGGCTATAAACATTGAAGTAAATAAATTAAATAAGCCTATTGGATATCAAGATCAAATTATTGTTGCTAAGGGTGGTTTTCAGAATATACATTTTAGTTTTCAATATCAGAAGCCATATAATTTTATGTATAATTTTAAGGAAAGTACAATTGATAAATTAGAAGATTCCTTAACTTTATTTTATATTGGAGGTCAAAGAAATTCTTCAGACATTTTGTTGGAACAGAACAAGAATATTGAAAAAAATAACGATACACTAAGACAGATGTACAATATTTGTGACAATGCCTATGATGAATTATCTAAAGGCAATGTTTATCCAATTGGTGAAATGTTAGATGAATCATGGAAATTAAAAAAGACTCTTGCATCAAATATTAGTAATGATGATATTGACTATATTTATGAAAAAGCCTTGCAAAATGGATCTAATGGTGGTAAACTTTTAGGTGCTGGAGGAAATGGATTTTTATTATTTTTTACAAAGGATTATGAAAGTAAAGAAAATCTACTTAGATTTATGAAATATCATATGTTGCAAATTAAACATGTTCCATTTAAATTTGATAAACATGGTTCAAGAATTATTTTTAATAATGAATAAGGAGGATGACTTGACATAATAAATAAAATTATTGTTTTATTGAGTTTATTTATTGTTTAAAATTTTATTAAATTAAAGGAGAAGTTATAATATGGCAAAAACACACGAAAGTTTTGGTGACTTAGAACAAACAGATGGATCATTTGCCCTAAAAGGTGTAATTACTGGAGTAGCAAAACCAAACTTTTATCAGGAAAAAAATGATAAAAACGGTAAGCCTTTTCGTATGATCAATTTTGGTGTTCAGGTTTCAAAAGATTGGGTTCATTACTTATCTATCAATGGAATGACTCAAGAAAAAGTATATTTTTATTCAAAAGATGATAAGAAAACAATTAGTCAGGATTGGAAGTCTCGTAATTCTTTCCGAAAAGAAGGATATCGTTTAATTGGAATGAATTTAGGTCTTGAGAAAACCAAAGATGAGAAAGGAAACGATGTAAACGATAAAAGAAATCTTGTTCCTTTTGATGCTTGTGAATATATCAACGAACACTTAGAAGATGGGATGTCCGTTTTTGTTCGTGGAAAACTAGAGTATTCAAGTTTCAATAATAATAATGGTGAACTACAACGAAGTGTCAAACTTGTTCCTAATCAAATTTCTTTATGTAAAGATGTTGATTTTGATGAACAAGATTTTGATCCTCAATCAGACTTTACCCAAACATTTGTTTTCATGGATATGGAAATGGTTAAAGATGGAGAAGAAATTCTTGGTGCTAGTGTTCATGGAAGTATTGTAAATTACAATAGCATTGAACAAGCTGAATTTTTTATTCGAGATTCTGCATTAGGAAAAAACTTCAAAACATTGAAACCTTATACGTTCATTAAAACATGGGGCAACTTAGAAACAGAACGCAATAAACAAGAAGTTGCATCTGAAGATGTTTGGGGTTCAAGTAACACTATGGAAGCTGTTTTTTCACCTTATAAAAAGGTATTCGTTATTACGGGTGCAGATCCAAAATCAATGAATCGTGAAGATTATAGCGAATTAAAAATGGATAAAGCACTTCAAGCAATGAAAAAAGTACAATCTGAAAAAGAAGAATTTAAAACACAAAAGACTTCTGGTACTGGAACTACCGAATGGGGCGATACTACTCCCGTTGAAGATGAAGAAGAAACTGGCTGGTAATTATTATTAAATAATAGGTGGAATTGAAATATATTCCACCTAAAATAAAATAGGAGATTTTATGAGAGAATTAAAAACCGTAAAAATGAGCGCAGTTGATGAACTCAGTAATGTAACAGTAAAGTTAGACAGAAAAAATTTGCCAGATGATGAAATTGAAGATATTCAAATGATCACAGAAACTTTTGCTGAACTATTACGAAAACTACATTATGATCCTTCAGATATTCGTAATGCTGTTCGTGATATTTTAGAAAATTATGATTTTGAAGACTAAGGAGTGATTGATGAAATATGTTTTGAATGAGCCAAAGGTTGCATTAGAAAGTTTTCGACATTATTTACGTGGAACAAAGAAGGTGGGAAAGAGCTCTTTATTCAGAGATCTCATTATCGAATACTATGGAGATCCAAAATACGGATTAATGATTGCACCAGGTAATGAAACAGGCTTTAAAGCATTAGACAATTTATATGCAGTAGAAGCTCAAACTTGGGAAGATTTTTGTGATATTGTTGATGACTTAATATTGAATAAAGCCGATAATGAATTCAAGATTATTGCAATTGATACTGTTGATGAATTAATTGCTATTGCAGAAGAAAAAGTATTAAAAATTCATTATCAGCGAAAAGGTGAAAAAGCTACTTCTATCAATGCTGCTTTAGGTGGATATGGAGCAGGAAAGAAAATGCTTCGTAAGTTAATCAATGATAAAATCAAGGAAGTTGAAAATGCAGGTTATACCTGGTTCTTTGTTGGACATACAAAGGTTCGTGATATTAAAGAAAAAGGACAGGAAGAATCTTATCAACAACTAACATCCAATTTAGAATTTGATTACGATGCATTGTTTACGGATAAAGCAGATATTATTGCTTCTTGCTACATAGAAAGAAACGTAAAAGATAATTCGCTAGAGTCAACTACACGATACATTTATTTTCGCCCTAATGGTTTCGTAGATGCAGGAAGCCGTTTCAAAGATATGCCAGAACGTGTTCCTATGACTGCTCGTGATTATATCAGTGCTTTTGAACAAGGAGCAAAAGGAACATATTCTAAACCTTTATCTAAAAAGGAATTGGAAAAACGAAAGAAAGAAGAAGATGTACAACGTCAAGAACAGGCTCAAAAATTTACTGAAGCTAAAAAGTCTAACTTTGAAGGATTAGAAACCGTTATAGATTATCACAATAAAATTCAGGAAATCAAAGGAGCATTAGATTCTGAAACAGCACGTGAAAAAGGTGA
>DHGE01000001.1 GCA_002402635.1 Deferribacterales bacterium UBA4806 | reverse complement strand
GCTGTGTCAGAAATATATATGCCTGTAAGTGGAAAAGTTTTTACTGTAAATGAAAAATTGAAGGACAACCCAGAATTAATAAATAAAGACCCATACAATGAAGGTTTTATTTGTGAAATTGAAGTGTCAGATGAAAAAGAATTAAATAAATTATTAAACAAAGGTAAGTACGTTGAGATGATAAAAGGTCAAGTTGAATGAAATATATACCCCATAGCAATGAAGAAATTAAGGAAATGCTTAAAGCAATCAATATTAAAAATATTGATGAACTCTTCAGAGATATTAAAAATGATATAAAGTTTCCAGATATACCACAAATACCAACAACACATAGTGAACCAAAGCTACTAAAATATTTAAAAAAGCTATCTGATAAAAATATCACTCCATTGGATAATGGTATTTTTTTTACAGGGGCTGGAAGATATTTTCACTACATACCTGCAATAATCCCATATCTTACTTCAAGAAGCGAATTTTCTACATGTTACACACCCTACCAGGCTGAAATTAGCCAGGGAACTTTACAATCAACATACGAATACCAAACTCTCATTTGCAATCTTTTCAAAATGGATGTAGCAAATGCTTCTATGTATGATGGAGCGTCATCGCTTGCTGAAGCAATTCTTATGGCCCATAGACTAACTGACAAAAAAACTTTTTATATATCCCGTGGCATACATCCTTATTACAGAGAAGTTTTAAAGACATACACGAATCCACTTGAATTGAATATAATGGAGTTGCCTGTTAAAAATGGTATAACTGAAATTGATAACATTGAAACTACTAATGACCTTGCTGCTGTTATATTACAATCACCTAATTTTTTTGGTTGCATTGAGGATTTAACATCTTTACAGAAAAAATTGGAAAATACTAAAGTTTTAAGTATTATAACTTTTACAGAACCTCTTGCTTACGGTCTTTTTAAAGCACCAGGCAATTTTAATATTGATATAGTATGTGGAGAAGGTCAAAGTTTTGGACTTCCTCCAGCCTTTGGAGGACCATCGCTGGGAATATTTACAACAAAATTAAGTTATTTAAGATCAATGCCAGGACGCATCGTGGGTAAAACTATAGACAGAGATGGAAATACTGCATTCTGCTTAACACTCTCTACAAGGGAACAACATATAAGGCGTGAAAAGGCAACTTCTAACATCTGCACTAATGAAAATCTCTGTGCGCTTTCAGCATGTATTTACTTAGCCTACACGGGCAAAGAGGGCCTTAAAAAGATAGCAAAACTTAACTATGACAAATCACATTATTTAGAAGAAAAACTTATAGATACAGGATTTAAAAAAACTTTTGATTCACAATTTTTTAATGAATTTGTGCTAGAGGTCCCAAAATGCTTTAATAAAATACATAAAAAGTTGCAGAAAAAAGGTATATTCGCTGGCATTTCATTGAAGGAATTTTACCCAGAGTTTACAGAGCATTATCTCTTTACAGTAACAGAGCTCAATTCAAAAGAAGAGATTGACTTTGTTGTATCCGAGGTGCAAAATGAATTATGAAAAAACTTCTACAGGCATTCAATTTAATGAACCCCTATTGTGGGAAAAATCAGTAAAGAATAGATCAAAAGACTTATTTATAGAAAGCGACGTAAAAGATTTCAATATTGAAGATTCACTTATTGAAAATGGACTTAACTTACCAGAATTGAGCGAACTCGACGTTGTCAGGCACTTTACAAGACTGTCTCAACTTAATTTTTCTATAGATTCAAACTTTTATCCATTGGGGTCTTGCACTATGAAATACAACCCCAAAATTAATGAAAGTATTGCAAGTCTTGATGGCTTTACGTTTTCTCACCCTCTTATAAAAGAAAAATATGTTCAGGGTTGTCTTCATGTAATGTACCATATGCAAGAAATATTAAAAACATTAACAGGACTAGACGCTGCGACATTGCAACCTGCTGCAGGAGCTCACGGGGAGTTTACCGGCATGTTACTTATTCATAAATTTAACAAAGTGAAGGGATTGAAAAAAACAAAAATAATTATACCAGATTCAGCACATGGCACAAATCCAGCAAGCGCTGCCATTTGCGGATTTTCACCTATAAGTGTAAAATCAAATGAGAACGGAATAATTGATGCTTCATCTATAGAAAAAATTATGGATGAAAACGTAGCTGGTATTATTATAACAAATCCTAATACTTTGGGATTTTTTGAAGAGAACTTAAAAGAAATAGCTGAAATTATACACTCTAAAGACGGCCTTGTATATTGTGATGGTGCAAATTTAAATGCAATACTCGGTATTGTTAATTTTAAAAAAATGGGAGTAGATATATTACATATTAATTTACATAAAACTTTTGCAACTCCACATGGTGGCGGAGGCCCTGGTGCAGGCCCACTATGCGTCAGGGATATATTAGAACCATATCTCCCTAAGCCCATAATAAAAAAGAAAAAAGAAAAATTTGTGTTAGACTATAATAGACCAGATTCTATTGGTAAAATTCACTCATTTTATGGGAATTTTAATATAATTATTAGAGCCTATTGTTATATTTTATCAATGGGAAAGGATAATATAAAAAAAATTGCACAAATGTCTGTTCTAAATGCAAATTATATTAAAGAAAAGCTAAAACCTTATTTTAAGCTATCCTATGATAGAAATTGTATGCATGAATGTGTCTTTAATGATGAATTACAACGCAAAAATGGTATTACAACAATGGATATTGCAAAAAAACTAATAGATTTTGGAATTCACCCCCCCACAGTTTACTTTCCATTAATAGTAAAAAACGCTCTAATGATAGAACCAACTGAAACAGAATCTAAACAAACACTAGATATATTTATAGATGCAATGAAAAAAATAGCTAAATTAGCAGAAGAAAACCCAGAGGAATTAAAAACTGCCCCTCAGTTAAGCCGTACAAAGAGAGTTGATGAAGTATTGGCTGCAAGAAAACCTATTCTTAAAGGATAATGCATTTTAAAGTTCTAGATTTCCCAATTGTTTCATACAAAGAGATATTAGATTTACAACATAGAATTGTTCAATA
>DHGE01000093.1 GCA_002402635.1 Deferribacterales bacterium UBA4806 | reverse complement strand
TTCAGGGATATACTCTCTTGACCACTGATTATCAAGAATAAATATAGGCTTTTTAAATCCTAAAGCTTCATACATAACTGTTGAATAGCAGCCAACAATATAATCACTATAAAAAAATAAATGATATATATCATCACTTTCACTTATTTCAACATTATTTAAAGAATAAAGTTTTTTATATCTCTCTTTAAACGGGACTTCTCCCGGGTGTAATTTATACATAATTTTATATTTTTTATTATCGATTTTTTTTGACAGCTCCTCTGTCAACTCAACGAATGTTTTTGTAATTGTTCCCTGAGAGACAATCAATATTACTTTTTTTGTATGTAATTTGAGATTTTTTATTTTTTTATATTCTTCTAATTTTGAGACAAAATATGGATTCCCTATTGTGATTTTATTTGATGGGTGCCTCATATTGTTATTCCAGAAATCTCCCCAGGTTAATAAATAATGGGGTAAATATTCTATATATTCAAGTGACTTAAAAACACACTCACTGTAATTATATATCGGATGGCTCCGGGTTATCACTCCATGCTGGAATTCTGCTACCTTTATATTCATATCTCTGGCAGCTTTAACAATGCAACCTTTTTGCCTACCTCTACTGGCTGCATATAGTATAATTAAATGAGGCTTTAGTTTTTTAAATAGTTTTGAATAATTTCTATATAACAATGGCGCTAAAACAGCATATTTTAATAGATAGTTATAAATGATCTTTAAATCATTAGCATTCAAATAATTTTTGAATACTACTTTCAAGGATTCTACAAACTTTCTTATATTTATTACATCGTGAAGCCGGGGCTTTACAAATATTGATTTAATTAAAGGCTTAATATACATACAATCATCAAAAGCAATATTTGCAAAATAACGTGGCAATTTATACTTTCTCCTTTCTGATTTTTCAATAATCAAAGAAGACTTTGGGTATTCAAGGGCAAAATAGTCGTGTAATCTGTTAAAAAATTTACCATCTTCTTTTAGTGTAACAGCAATTTGAGTTACTATAAAAACTACCTGGAAATTAGAATATCTAAATGGACTATATTTTAAAGTATTATATAAATATGAAATATTTTCAAAAAGATTCAACTTTTCTCTATGTGCACTAGGAATAGTGCTATCAGTTATTTTTAAGCAAATAGTTTCTAAAATATATTTTCTAACAAAAGGCCATATCAAAAAATTATACTCAGTAAATCTAAAATTCAAAAACTCTTTAGTTTCTAATAACAGAAATTCATCTATGAGCATTACATTTTTCTGACTAAAAAACAACTTGCAGCTAATGGTGTAACTGCAAATTTAAAGTTATATTTAAAATATTCATTCAAGCGGTCTAAGTAAAATATAACTTCCTTTTCGCCTGTAGGAGGAAAATCATTAATCAAATGCGGATTTTTTAAATGAAGATCTACTACTTTGTTAGCATAATATAGAATTTTTAAAAAAACGTTAACAGTCAAATCTGAATAACTTTTTTTAAAAGTATTTAGGTTGTCATAGACAGGATTATGGTTAAATTCTTCCATCATAATTTCTGAAGACAATCTATTACTTAAATGTAAATTGTAGTTAATAACATTTTTTTTATTTTCAATCGTCTTTTTATCTTCATGATATTCATTTTGTAACATTTCATGAATAATCGCCTTTAATGAATTTATATCGTTAACCTCAGTACTGAGTATATTTGGTAACTCTAAATCAAACTCCTTTGATGCCACAGGTTTATATGCAATAACATTTTTCCCCAACAAATATGCTTCTACTCCTGTTGTGCAGCTATTGTGAATAACAACATCTGAACAATAAATCCAGGGGAATATATCAAATTTTTTTGTTACTTTGACGTTTTTGAAATTTTTAAATATTTTTATCCAGGTATTTTCTTTTTCATTTGGATGTGGTCTTATAATTAAATTTAAAGATTTGTCTTCTGTTAAATTTAGCAGAGCCTCTTTAATTAAGTCGAATAATTTTTTTTGATATTCATAAAAGTTAATCCAGTACCTAATCATTTCATCAGATATATTCTTTTTCATTTTTTTTAATCTTTTTACCTGTAGATCAAACGGCTTTATCCCATTTGCCAAAGCAAAAAAAGAGTTAAATAAAATAAAATTGTTATATTTATTTTTAATATATCCTATTTCTTTTTTATACATTGATTTACCAATACCTCTCAGAATGTCAATACGAGGGTTTCCAGCAATTATAACTTTACTATTTGTTTGTGGTCCTATAAAATTTTTTAATATGTTTGCCTGCCTTTCTCCCCATGCAAAAACTTTTTCCATATATTTTATACTATCATAATCTACTCTTCTACTAATATATTCAACATCATCATGAAACACTAAACCTTCATCGTCTAGACCATAGAACTTCATCTTTCTGCCTTTGAATTTCTCAAAATATTCACTCTTTTTACCAAAAAAATCTTTCTCCAAGTAAATACCATCGGGACCTTGCAATGCTACTTTTTTTACAGAATGTCTCTTACCTATTACAAAAGAATAACCATGTTTCAAAGATAAATAGCCTAAAAGTAATTTTGCTAGAAAAGCCCTTTTTTTGATCTGCACAGGTAAATAAATTACTTTATTTCTTTTATTATTCATGATTTTATATATTAATTTTATATGTTATTATCTAGCAACTTGATAAATCCCATAAATAGGTTTTCTCTTTATAATATTAATTTCAATCTATTACAAGCTATTTCAGTATTTTTAAGGCTCTTAAAGAAAACAATTAATTTACGTATTTAGTTATTGCATTTAGTCATAACAATTCATCACTCTATAAATAGTTTACTAAAAAAAATATTTATATATATTTATGACAAATTAAGTATAATTTTAGTAACTTTATACAATATTTTGTAATTTATGAAACACATAAATAATGTTGTTTTCTCTACGACACGGCAGTGGAATCCAGGTGATGAATTTATATTAATTGGATGTATTAATATATTACAAGGTATTTTTGGTAATTTTAATGCTATTATTTATAATAGAAATCCAGAAATAAGACAAAAATATACATACAAAAATTTTTTAAGAAACAAATTTTTAACAAACAAATCATTTATAAAAAAGGAGTTATTAGAATCATTTTTTAGAACCAGCTTTTATGATAACTCTTTAAAGAATTATCATAACTGTAATTATATAGATTTAGTAGTATTCGCAGGGACACCATCTTGGAAAGGCTTAAGATCGCTAAATTTAT
The DNA here is from genome assembly GCA_002402635.1 of Deferribacterales bacterium UBA4806. Taxonomy (GTDB): domain Bacteria; phylum Chrysiogenota; class Deferribacteres; order Deferribacterales; family UBA228; genus UBA228. Next base: position 1,588 of record DHGE01000093.1, on the reverse strand, counting down.
ACAAGATAATAGAAAAATTTAATCTCCCAACAATTTATATTGGAATTGGAACAGATAAACAATTTACCTTAAAAGATATAAGCAAAAAATATCGTAAAATTATTGAAAAATCACGGCTAATAACTACTAGGGACTCCTCTACATTTGAAGCTTTATCACAAATAGGTGCGAAATATCTACCATGTCCCTCCATTCTAGCATCACCAATCACTAAAAAGATAAAAAATGTTGAAAAAATAGGTTTAATCTTTGGCACAAAAAATGCTCCAAAAAATAATAATCTTAACGAACAATTTTATCATAAACTTATTAATTTCTATAAAATATTCCTGTCACAATACAACTGCGAATTTATATGTCACTATATAGATGAGCTTGAGGATGTTTCAACTAATTTTCCTGATGTAATTTTTAATTATTCATTTGATTCTAAAGATTATTTGAATATATATAAAAAATTTGATCTCATTATAGGTCATCGCATCCATGCTATGGGAATAGCTGCTTCTTTGGGTATACCAGGGATTTTAATAAAATATGATAATAGAGCCGATACAGCAAAAGGTTTTCTATCACATATCATATCTATTGACGAAGATTTTGAAAATATATCTAAACTAATTAAAAATATTACTGACAATGTTGAAGATATTTCTTTAAAGATTCAAGAAATAAAGGTTAATACATACCTGGAATACATTAAGTTAATATCTGAGGCTTTTCAATAAATGTATGCAGAATTATCTACTTAAGTTTCTCAATAGTTTTCACTGTAAAATTGAGCAATATTCAGAATACTCCCTTTAAAAATTTATTTTACAGAAATAATTTTTCTAACTATTAAGCAATAATCACAATCTCAATATAATAAGATAAATTAAACACCTATAAAAAAACTTTACAGCCTATCAGTATTTATGCTAATACAGCAACTTCCTTTTCTATTGCTTTAACTACCATTTCAGGAATTATGTTTTCTGTACATGGCTTCCCAACTATAGGACAAGGGGTTAACAAACCACAGGGTGCACACAAAACATTTTCCTTGCTAGTTATAGGAATAGTACAAGGATATTTTGCAATTTCTACAGGATGAAATCCTGAAAAAACAACAAAAGATTTTTTGTTAAAGGCTGAAGCAGCATGATTTAATAATCCTTCAGTTGATAAAATAAATTTTGCTCGACTTATAAGATAAAAGAGCTCTCTAAGAGAAGTTTTACCTCTCAAATCAAGTGTGCCTTCTAAACTTTTGCTTGTTTTTGACCCTGTTTGAATCCATAACATGTTATTTAAAATATTTACAACCTGTTGAAATTTTTCAAAACCCCATTCTTTATTAGGTGTGTATGTAGTTTTCCCTTCCGACTGAATTATACAATAATGATCTGGCAGCATAAATTTTTCTTTAAAAGTTTTGATTTCCTCAGAGGAAAGATATATTTCATTATTAATATTATTATAATCCAATTTGATACCAAAATGCCATGAGTGTAATACAGTCAAATGCCTTTTTATATTGTGTATGGCCATATATCTTTCAGCATTGATCTTTTTATACTTTATAGTATAATTAGTTATAAAGAGA
>DHGE01000026.1 GCA_002402635.1 Deferribacterales bacterium UBA4806 | reverse complement strand
GCAGATATAAAGCCTTTGCCTTCTACTCCTAATAATGCTGATTGGGGAATAGTGCAATTTTCAAATATAACATCCGCTACATGGCCACCCCACATTCCCATTTTCTTTTCATGTGGGCCAATAGAAATGCCTTCTGTATTTCTTTCTACAACAAAAGCAGAAACACCCTTTGCCTTTTTCTCTTCTAAATTTGTTCTTGCAAAGACAGTAAAAATTCCAGCTTCCGGAGCATTTGTAATAAATCTCTTTGTACCATTAATTATGTATGAATTGTCTTTTTTTATTGCAGTAGTTTTTACTGCAGCAGCATCGCTACCCACATCTGGTTCCGTCAAACAGAAAGATGCTATCATTTCTCCTGTTGCCAATTTAGGCAGATATTTTTCTTTTTGTTCCTTACTTCCATTCATAGTAATACCTAATGACCCAATACCAATATTTGTACCAGCTATTGATCTAAACACAGGTGAAGCATAGCACAGTGCAAAAACAACATTTATCTCCTCTTCAAAAGTTAGACCTAACCCGCTATATTCTTCTGGAATTGATAAACCAAAAATGCCTAATTCCTTCATTTTATTGATAATTTCCTCAGGTATATAATCATTCTCTGTTACTTCAACTTCTCTTGGTATTAATTCATTGACAGCAAATTCTTTAATAGTATTCACCATTACATTTAATGTCGTTACATCTCTAATCATAAAAATCTCCCTACAATTTTTCGACAATCATTGAAATACCTTGCCCCACCCCAATACACATAGAAAGTAATCCAAAATGCAAATCATCTCTTCTCATAAATTCATAAAGCATTTTTGTCATTAATATTGCGCCAGTTGCACCCAATGGATGACCCAAAGCTATAGCTCCACCATTTGGATTAAGCCTTTCATCTTCCATATCTAAGCCCCACTCTTTTAATACAGCCAAAGATTGTGCAGCAAAAGCCTCATTTAGCTCAATTATATCAATATCATCCATAGTAAGTTTCGTTCTTTCAAAAACTTTTTTTGTTGCTGGAACAGGTCCAATTCCCATTATCCTTGGTGGCACACCTGCAACAGCTGAAGCCACAATTTTTGCAATAGGCTTTAAACCATGAACTTTACCGTATTCTTCTGACACAAGTAAAATTGCTGCTGACCCATCATTTATCTGACTTGAAGAGCCCGCAGTAACTGAGCCACCTTTTTTAAACACTGCTTTTAGTTTTGACAATTTTTCCAAACTAGTATCTCTTCTTGGCCCTTCGTCAGTATCTACCAACCCATTTTTTGTTTCAACAGGCAAAATTTGATCCTTAAATAACCCAGTATCAATGGCTTTTATTGCTTTTTGGTGACTTAACAATGAAAACTTGTCCTGTTCTTCCCGTGGTATTTTATACATCTCTGCTAAATTTTCAGCAGTCATACCCAGTGAGTCAGTGTGGCCTCTTTTAATCATTTCAGTATTTGTAAATCTCCAACCAATTGTTGTATCATAAGCCGTTAAATCACCCATTTTAAATGGCTTATCTACTTTGGCCATAGCCCATGGAGCCCTACTCATTGATTCAACACCACCAGCAATATAAATATCACCTTCGCCTACTAAAATATTTTTTGCTGCAATAGAAACTGCCTCAAGACCAGAACCACAAAGTCTATTAACAGTGCAAGCTGGAATAGAATCAGGAAAATCTGCCAGCAATAAGCTCATTCTTGCAACATTTCTGCTATCCTCACCAGCTTGATTGGTACATCCTAAATAAATACCCTCTAAATCATCAAAGCAAATATTATTTCTTTTCACAATCTCCTTTAACACAATGGCTCCTAAATCATCTGGCCTGATGGAGGACAATATCCCTCCATGTTTTCCAACGGGTGTCCGTACAGCATCCACTAACCACACATTATTTTTACTCATAAGCCCTTTCACCTCGGCATTTTATATTATTTATTATTTTTGTCCTGCATTTGTAATTAACTTACTTCTGTTTTTTGAGGGTCAAATATTTTCTCACGAATAAAAAACCCAGGAATAAGACCACAAATAGCATATGAAATACCCAAAATAGATAAGCCTATAGTAATTGAATGGCCAGTTGCAATGTAACCTATAAAAAAAGGTGAAATTACAGCACCTATACGACCAATATTATAGGTAGTTGATACTGCAGTTCCTCGAAGTGCAGTAGGAAAGCTTTCACTTAAATAAGTTGCATTTATAGCATATGGCGCACCATAAAGAACTCCAAATACTAAAAATAGATAAATTATATTGGCAGGTGTTCCAATAAGCATAATTATGGGAATACCAATAGCTGTAAGTAAACATACAAAGACCCACATAAAACGACGCCCAATAAAATCTGATAGAAAACCAGTTACTACTTTTCCCACAATCATACAAGCATATGTTGCTGCTATGTACCAACTCATACTTTTAAGGTTTATACCTAAATCTTTATTTAGATAACTTGGCAACCAGGTATTAGCACCATAATAACCAAATTGTAAAGTAATAGATGTAATAGACCACAAAATAAAAACCCAACGCAGGTTGGAGGATTTCCATAGTTTAAAAAATTCATTTTTTTTATCTCCAGATATAGAAATTGTATTTCTTGCTTCAATCCAACTTTGTGGGTCTTTAATTCCATGAAACAATAAAAGCGTAATTACTCCAGGAATTATAGCAAATATAAAGAGTGATCGCCAGCCATAAGTAGGTAAAAAATATGTAGATAATAATGCAGCACACACATAACCAAAAGACCAACCTGCCTGCAATATTCCCAAGATTGTATTTCTGATTCTGGTGGGAACATATTCAGCCCCAAGAACATTACCAACACAATAAACAGAACCTAACCCAAATCCTGAAATAAAACGCAAGAGAGCAACTTGCCAATAGGACGTACTCAATCCAATCAATGCTGTCATTATTGAAAAGACAACAACAGACCAATAAATTACTCGTACTCGTCCTAACCTGTCAGCTAACCAACCTGCTAAAATACCACCTACAGCCATGCCAAGTAACGTATAGGAACCTAAAGCTCCAGCTTCCATTTGAGAAATGTGCAACGAATCAACAAGACTAGGCAATGCAAGAGCTAACATTTGCAAGTCCATACCATCTATTGTCAATGCTAAAAAAACAGCAATCACAACTCTGATTTTCACTTTTTACTCCTTTTAACAATCATTTTTTGCTACTCTTTTGGACACTCAAATCAGACGTAAAATAATCAGCGCCAATTTTGCTTGATTCTGCTTTGATTTTCGACTCATTAACATTAGACATAACTACTTTTACATTCTCTTTAGCAAAAGCCTGCGCTATAGCAAGCCCAATACCACTTGCTGTGCCCGTTACTATACAAACTTTACCTTCAAATAGTGTTCTTCCTACTTTTTTAAATTCACTTCCTACAAATTCATAAATAAACAAATTTTACCTCTTTTTGATTGATTATTGAAGAATTCTTAAATATGTTAAAAAATTGAATATTGAGTTTATTATTAAGAAACAAAAAAATTAATTTTGATCTGTTAACAAATTTTTTACTTAATAATATTAAAGTATTTTTTCTTGATAATTTAAAATCAAATTTAGAATTTAAAATTTCTACACGAAATAGATAGCAGGCACGATCAACCATCAACAACCTCGTAAACTAAAATTTACATGTAATTGTTAACTGATCAGCCTGCCAACCTAGCCTTAAATCTTACTTTTTTTAGTAAGAGATGCTAAGTAATTGAACCAATCATCTGAACTTCATGTTTATTTTAGAATAATAATGATGTTTTAATTTATGTCAATACAAAATTTATAATTATATTTATTTTTCTATAATATTATTTTAAATTAGTATTTAAAGGATATTAGAAATATATTATTAATATAATTAGATTACACTATGGTCGATTACCTTATTTATTATAACTTGAATAATAAAAATAACTTTATATAATTATTTATAGTTTACTAATTTGTAGGTTAAATAATAGGGATAAAAGTAAATATTTATGAAAAGAAACACAGTTTTGGTCACTGCATATTCACCTGCACCTATGGGAACATCAATGTATGAAATGTACAGATATGCTGGATTAATATTAGAAATAGATATAAATAATGATATTATAGTAGATGCTGAAGCGACTCTTGTTACAAATTTAGCAAAGGAATTCTTCAAAAATTTACTTGTTGGTTATGATCTCAAAAAGGGAGATGAATTAGTAGAAATTATAAGGAAAAAATATTGGGCACCTTCAAACGAAGCTTTTATTGCTTGCCTAAAAGTGGCTATAAGAAGATATTTTGATACCAAAACAAATTTAGCTAATGATACCACATAACATTTTTATATTTAAATATAAAAATGGCAAATATAAAATATTTTCGTGCCCATTATTTACATCAGGGTTCAGAGCCATAAATAATCAGTCAATTAAAATTTTTAATTTATAATTAAATAAAATGATATATTATAATTTATTAAATGAAAGTTTTATTTATTTCACTAAATAGAGAATCAATTAATATGAGAGTTGTACCTTTAGGACTTGCATGTGTTGCTCAAAGTGCAATTGATGCAGGCCATTCTGTGCGCATACTGGATCTATTAGAAGTCGATAATATATCTAATTCGGTTAAAGCTGAAATATATAATTTCAATCCAGATGTTATCGGTTTATCAATAAGAAATATTGATAATCAGGACATGGAAAATACTGAATTTTATTATGAAAAAGATAGAAAGATAATAAAGGAAATAAAAAACTATTCAAAATCTATAGTTGTGCTAGGAGGGGCTGGGTATAGTATATACCCTGACATTATCTTAAAAGATACAGGGGCAGATTTTGGTATTCAGGGAGAAGGCGAAAAAATATTTCCCCTATTACTTGAAAAACTTTCACATAATAACCCATTGAACAATATACCACAATTATATTTCAACGACGGTCATCAAGGAAAGACCAAATATATAAAAACAAATTTGGATAAATTTCCACTACCTTCACCAAAACTCTTCTGGCAATTTTCAGAAAAACACTTTGATGATTTATGGATCCCTGTCCAGACAAGAAGAGGCTGCCCTTTAAGCTGTAGTTATTGCTCAACTGCATTAATTGAAGGGAAAATAATCAGAAAAAGGGATCCATTGAAAATCGTAAAATGGTTAAAAGAATTAGAAGATTATGGCATAAATAATTTTTATTTTGTTGACAATACATTCAATATACCTGAATCATATGCTTTAGAATTGTGCAAAGCAATTATTGATGCAAAATTAAAAATAAAATGGAGATGCATAATATATCCTTATAAATTAAGCGAGAAACTTTGTAATGCTGTGGCAAAAACCGGGTGTTGTGAAGTATCCTTAGGTTTTGAAAGTGTAAACGATGTTGTTTTAAAGGGAATGAATAAACTTTATTGTAAAACTGACATTGAAGAAGCATCAAAAAATTTAAAAAAATATGGTATAAAGATAGTTGGATTTTTAATGTTAGGAGCACCTTTTGATACTGTTGATTCCATCAAAGAAAGTCTTGATTTTGCAGATTCTCTTGAACTTGATGCATTAAAAATAACAACTGGAATACGAATATACCCATATACAAAATTAGCAGAACAAGCTCTCATTGACGGCATTATTAATAAAAATGACAATCTCTTGACACCTCGATTTTACATTAGCACATCATTAAAAAATAATATTTGTGAAATAATAACTGAATTTAAATCTCAACATCCTTACTGTATATAGTTGATATGTATTAATCTTCCACACTGCTACAAACAAGTCAATGCAATAAATATTATGGAAACATGGCATTTTTTATAAAGCAATATAAACAATACATAAATTTATGTATTTCTCCTGAGCAATGCATTTAAAATAAACAGTGTTGATATAGATAAAATTAAAGCAGGAATTACTGTGGGTAAATTTAATATTTTATAGCCAGTTAAAACTGAATAATACTCAAAAAATATTGTAGATAGCATCCCTACTATAATAGATGAAGTTGCTGCTATTGGGTTTACTTTTTTCATTAGCAGTGCGGCTAAAATTGCTGGAGTAAGGGAGGCACCATACATAGTATAAGCATACATTGCCATAGATAAAACAGATTTAAAAAAACTAATTTGTATATATGCAAATATGCCTAAGCCTATAACAGCTAATCTGGAGACAAGGATCAATTCACCCTGTTTTGCATTCTTTCTAAAAAACTTTTGATATATATCTTTTACAAAACTTGTTGCTGGAGCAAGTAAAAAAGAATCTGCAGTTGAAAGTAAAATTGCTACGCCACCTGCAAGTAGAATTCCTCCAAACACTAAAGGCAAAGCATGCCTTGCTGTATATAATATTATACTTTCAGGCCGATTATTAAGGTCTTCCAGTGNNAATCCATCCTAAAGTTGCCATTTTTGCATGCCATTCATTTTTTGCTGAAAAAAACTTCTGATACATACTAGCCTCACCTAAAAGCAAAGCTAACGTTGGAATAAAATATCCCAACGCTTCTATAAAATTAATATGCCCGAAGAGTGTCAATTTCTGTGGATCACTCTGCTCAATTTGAAACAATATGTGGGAAGCCCCTCCCCCATTTATAATGAGAATAACCAATGATATTATTGAGGCTACTATAATCAGCCATCCATTAATAATATCTATGTAAGCGACAGAAACCATTCCCGCTAAAGCTGTATAAGTAATTACAAATATTGCAGTCAAAAGAACCCCTCTTTCATAGGGTAAATTAGTTACAAGCTCAAGTACTATGCCACCTGCTCTAAACTGATATGCAACTATAGCAGTGTATGCTACTATAATCGTAATACTTCCCAATACCCTTGCTACATCATTATAAAAATGACCCAGAATATCTGGGGCGGTGTAAAGTTCAGTTCTTCTGATCTTTTTTGAAATAAAATACATCAGGAATATGCCACACCAACCTCCAGCAGGCATCCATAATCCGGCTAAACCTTGTTTATATGTAAATTCTGCACCAGCAATTAGAGTGCCAGAGCCAATCCAACCTGCAAGCAAAGTAGTTATTAATATATAAAAGGGTAGTTTTCTACCAGCAACTGAAAAATCATCAGAACCCTTGATGTCACTTTTTTTATAAAATGCAAACACAACTAAAATTAATAAATATACTGAAATAAAAATAGCATACATAATCCCTCCTTTTAACGACTACCCACAAAATCATCAACAAAATATTTAGGATTTAACTCCTCACCTGTTACCATCTTTATAAATTCATCCCATCTATATATACCACCAAAACTAAAATAATTATTTTTTATCCAGTTACCAAAGTCAATCTGACCAAAATAGGATATATCTTCATCAGGTGCTTTGTTTAATATTTTTAATTTAGAAAAATTCCCAATCTGGGATGCTAATAATTCTCCTAACAAATAATTGTGATAATAACATGGCGAAGATGTAAAATGAATTTTTGCGGCCCAGTCTGGATTATCCCAATTTTCAGGTTTTTTTAAATGTTGATACTTCTCAACAATTTGCCACCAGAGATTATTCAAATCTTGATTTGGATTTTCATATAATTTTCTCTCAAACTCTGTCATTACCATGTCCCAACGTGCAAATACCAATTGATCAATTGAAAGCATATTTTTTAAGCAACTGTTCAATTTAGTGTATTCTTTATCATCAATGTTTAAAACATCCTTCCACCAAATTGCTTTTTTAGGCTGTCTTTCAAAGAACATTGCTACAGCTTCGGTAACAAAAATATGTGGTACACCTCTTAATAAATATGGAATTTTATCAAAATCCTGATATTTGTAATAAAGTGCGTGCCCTAATTCATGTAAACTTGTTTCTAGCCAGTAAATATCATTTTCTAAATTAAGAAATACCCTGACATCGCCATTATTATCAATATTTATTGTATATGCATGTGGATTTTTGCCAGGTTGTGGATAAAGTGGCTCGCTCTTTGCCAGGATATCTGCCGTATAGAGCCCCAAAGATGAATAAAAATATTTGGTGAGCTCTAAAACACTCTCATTTTCTATATATTTTTCTCTGTTACATTCATAAATATCTGGAGCACTTTGAAAAAATGGGTCCTGATAAAACCATGGTGCTAAACTTTTATCTTTAATTCCATAAATATTTCTTAAATTATTATCTATTTCTAATTTAGCACTGTCATAAGTTTCTTCTGTCATTTTATAAAGGTTATCAAAGAGATAAGCTATCCAGTCAGGGTTTTGCTCAGATAATGTTAAGCTCATTATATAATAATTCTTAAACCCTAGACTTTGAGCTGCCTTGTTTCTAATTTTAATTAATTCAATTAGTTTATCAGATACAGCTTTACCAACCATTTTCTGAGCTTTCCAGGCTTTTTCTAAAACCTCAGGGTCTTTTTCATCTTTTAAAATTTTATTAATTTCATTGTTATTTATACTTCTTCCATCAATACTGTAAGAAAATGTATTAAATATTTCTTCAACTTCCGCTGATTTTTTTGTCATTTCTTCTAATATTGCAGGATCCAATTGATTTCCTAAATAACCATTATACAAAAGATCAAGTTGCCTTTTAAGTAAGGGATCT
>DHGE01000121.1 GCA_002402635.1 Deferribacterales bacterium UBA4806 | reverse complement strand
GTAAAACAGTAAAACTTTGCTTCCAATGACACCAAGCCTTTTTGGTGATATACTGGCAGTTCCAACAATTAATGAAAACATTATTATAGGAAGTACAATCATATTAAGAAGTCTTAAGAATATATCTCCGAATATTTTAATATGAATTGTTGACTCTCCAAATATTAAACCAATAATTACACCAATCACAAGGGCAGATAATATACGTGTTAATAAATTTATTCTAAAATAAAATCGAAACATTGATATACCCCTCCTTCTATGATATATTAATTAAAAAGATTAACTCTAAAAGGTGGTCTATGCAATCAAAAGTTTATCATATTTTACCTCGTGCAAAACGCTACAAATATGAATCTGGCTTGTTGGGAAAATTTGAATATTTCTTAAAAAATTTTACATTAGAAAAATATATCGCTAAGAAAGACATAATTCCTCTTAAAATACACCTTGGCAATGACGGAGCATTCAGAACAATAAGACCACAATTTGTGCAAAAGGTAGTTGAAAGGGTGAAGAAAATTCCTGCAAAACCTTTTGTTACAGATTCCGTGAGAATTGCTGGTTATGACTATCTTGAAGTTGCTAACAAGGGAGGGTACAACCATTTATCTCTTGGTGCACCAATTGTTATTGCAGATGGGATTTATGGCAATGATTCAATTATGGTTGAAGCAGGGGATTTGTTAGGCAAAGTAGCAGTGGCATCTGCTATTTATGATGCAAAATCAATGATTGTATTATCCCATGTGAAGGGGCATATTCAGGCAGTATTTGGAGGTGCTATAAAAAATATATCAATGGGTGGAGTCTCTGCTCAACCTAGAAATAGCTCATGGAAGGAAGGTCGAGGTAAAATGCATTTTTTACATGGTGATATAATGAAGTGGAACAAAGAAAAATGTATTTTATGTTTTGATTGCGCAAAAATTTGCCCTGCAGAATGTATTACTTTCATAGATAAAGTCTACACTGTAGATAAAAAAAAATGTTTTCGCTGTGGTCGTTGTGCCAGGGTGTGCCCGGAAGGTGCCATTGAAGTGCCTATAACACACGAAAATTTTATGAAAGCTGTTGCCGAAGGTGCGAAAGCAGTGCTGTCTACCTTTGATAAAGAAAAAATTCTATATATCAATTTTTTAATAGAAATGCAACCAGAGTGCGATTGCATGCCTATAGCAGATACCCCTGTTGTCCAAGATCAGGGAATACTGATCTCAGATGATCCTGTGGCTATCGACGCTGCGACACTTGATTTAGTAACAAATATTAATCCTTTACCTGGATCCCTTGCTGAAAATATAGATATTGAAAAGAATGTAGATATTTTTAGTCTTTTACATGGCAAAAATGGTAAAATTCAACTCATTGAAGCTGAAAAAATGGGCTTAGGCAGTCTTAGTTATACAATTGAAAAAGTGGGAGACTAATTTATTTGCTTGCCAGTCCCTTGAGGCTCACTGTTAGAACAGGGCAAGGAGCTTTCCTTATTACTTTTTCAGTAGTTGATCCAAATAGGACATGCTCAAAACCACTTCTTCCATGTGTCCCAATAACTATCATGTCAACATTAGCTAACTTTGCTTCTTCAATAATCTCTATATGAGGAACCCCTTTAACAATCTTCTTATTATAACTAATCTTTTCAAGATCGTGTCTTAAAGTGTTACAAAAATCCTCTAATTGTTGTTTTGTGCTATCTTCTAGCTCTTTTTCTACATTCTTTAATGTCGCTTCTGGCAAATAAAAGGCTACAACTTGTGCTTCATCCAATTGAACATGCAATATTTCTAGCTCAGCACTAAAGACCTTTGCGAATTGTATTGCATAATCTAAGGCTTTTTTTGAAGTATCGGAAAAATCTGTGGGACATAAAATTTTCTTTATATTAACCATATTCACTAACCTCCTTTTCTAATATTATATCACATATTATATCACAAGGGCATTTGATCGTAAAGTGAACCTACTTTAAAATTCATTTAGTCATATTGTATAATACTATGATTTTAAATAGGCTATCTATAGTAAATTTAAAATTTATGTTTTGTTTTTATCTATGTCTATTTGCTTCTGATTCTCCATATATTTTTTACACTCATCTGTCGAAGTTGTATATTTAATTTCTGAATCAACCACTGCCCTTTCACTAAAAAAATCTCTCCCTAATAAAATTGGGGTATCAAAATTATTTCTATTAGCAATATTAAATTTTTCCTTATATAATTTTCCATTCATGCAAAACGATAACTTAACAATTGGCCTTTTCTCATCGGGGCTATTTTTCTGTTTTATCTTTGTATAGCCCATTAAAATCCTTTTAATCTTTATAGCTTCCGCACTATTGTCTCCTGGCCAATCATAGGTAAATTCAACCCATTTCTTACCATTTTCTCTGTATATTTTAACATTACTTCCATGGATTGAATTCATCTTAGCACCAGTATCCAGTTTGGCTGTCAATTCCTTTTGTATTGGGATTATAACAACATTTTCATAAATACCCATTAATTTCTTCCCATTAACTGTTAATGCACATAAATTGGTAACTATCGTAGAAAATAATAGTAATAGTATAATCTGTGTTAACTTAATCATAGGACCTCCTATAAAATGGATTATTTTAATTTTTTGATTTAGCAAAAGTGCTAAAATATTTTATAATTATAAGAATCATTATAATAATAACAAGTTCATATTTAATTGTTAATTTTTAAACAGATAATGCATGGATATAATAGACTTTTCCTCTTTTTAAAGAGAGATATTTTTTAATGGTACTTCCAACTTTCTTTTGTGATATATATAAATTATAAATAAATCCAGAAATTGAAATATCTCCTACAAGAAGGTACCCATAAATTTGATCATCCTTTA
>DHGE01000098.1:4229-4704 GCA_002402635.1 Deferribacterales bacterium UBA4806 | reverse complement strand
TAGAATTAAATCCAGATGTTTATGAGTTATTGGATCTATCTTTAGGGAGGTGTAGATTATGTGTTGCAGGTTTAAAAACAGAGAAAATTAGATATAGACATGATATGAAAATTGCAACTAAATATCCCAATATAACTAAAAATTACTTTATAAAAAAAGGCTTTTTTGTAGAAGTAATAAAGCTATATGGTTCTATTGAAGTAGCACCAATCCTTAACCTTGCAGATATAATTGTTGATTTAGTTTCAACAGGTGAAACATTAAGAAAAAATGGACTTAAAATTATTGAAGAAATATGTTACTCTACAACGCGGCTAATTGCTAATAAAAATTTAATGCGCACTAAATATAAAAGAATTAAAGAGATTATAGAGAACATATCTAAATGAAATTTTCGCGCTTTTTATTACTAAATATAATATTTTTATTTATTTTTAATTCAGCCTATAGTGCAATCATTACTAAGGTGAGAGTA
>DHGE01000098.1:0-4204 GCA_002402635.1 Deferribacterales bacterium UBA4806 | reverse complement strand
ATTCAATTAAGGAAATGTATAAAACAGATTTATTTATGGATATTAAAGCTGATATTTCTGTAGAGGGCGAGGACTTAATATTAACTTATATTGTGAAAGAGAAACCCTATGTTAATGAAATTTATTTTGAGGGAAATGAGAAAATTTCATCTGAAAAATTACTTGATGATTTTCCTATTAAAAGTGGAGATATTTTAAACTTCCAGAAGATCAATGATGCATTAAAGAAAATTATAAAGAGCTATGAAGAGAAGAGTTATTATAATGTTGATGTAACATATGATATTGAGGAGCGAGAGGCGAATAATGTGGACCTTGTTTTTACAATAACTGAAGGGCCAAAGGCAATGATAGAAAAGATATCCTTTTTGGGTAATGAAACTATAAGTGATAAAAGTCTAAAAAAAGTTATTTCAACTAGAAAAAAATGGTTTTTATCGTGGCTCACAGGAAGTGGCAGACTAAAAAGAGAAGATCTAATGATAGATAGGGACAGAATAAGAAATGAATATTACAATAATGGATATATTAGGGTGGAGGTGGGGGAGCCTGAAGTAAAGGTACATAAAAAGGATAATTTTATAGAAGTTGTTTTCAGAATCAAAGAAGGCCCGCAATATAAGGTTTCTGACATAGGGTTTGAAGGTAATTCACATCTAACATATGGTGATTTAATTAAAGTTGTTCAATTGAAAAAAGGCAGTGTTTTTAGCAGTGATAAATTTAGAAAGGATATTGAAAATTTGACAAAGGCCTTTACAGCTGAAGGATATGCTTTTGCAAACGTTGATCCAAGAACATATATAGATGATGATGAAAGGCAGGTGCGTATAAACTATGTTATTGAAGAAAATCAGCTTGTTTATATAAATAGAATTATTATAGAGGGTAATATTAAAACAAGGGACAGGGTAATAAGAAGGCAACTAAAAGTAGTTGAGGGTGAAAAGTACAGCAGTACAAAAATTGAGATATCTAAAGGTGCACTGCAAAAGACGAACTACTTTGAAGAGGTTAGTGTTGTTGAAGACCCAGTTGGCAATGATCGTATGAATCTTCATTTGAAGGTTAAAGAGAAGTCTACGGGCACATTTACTATTGGAGCAGGTTTTTCTACATTAGATGGTATTGTAGGTCTTTTTCAAATCACTCAAAGTAACTTATTTGGTTTGGGGTATTCTGCAAGGTTAACAGGTGAATTAGGTACAGAAAGATCAAGATATATATTAAACTTCACCAACTCATGGTTATATGATAAACCTATTACGTTTGGAATTGATTTGTTTAGATGGGAAGATGAATATTTTGATTATGATGAAAGAGTAACTGGTGCTGCTGTTAGAATTGGACACCCCATTATAGGCAGAAAATTATACATTACCTATAGACTGGCCTATGAGAGCCTTCATATCTCAGATATAGAGGAAGGTTCTTCATGGCAGATAAAACAATTTAAAGGTGACACATCAACAGTTAGTATTGCCCCATCATTAGTCTGGAATACACTGGATAATCCAGCAGATCCAGCTCGTGGAAATAAAACAGAATTGATGGTTAAATATGCAGGATTTGGAGGTGACAGTGAATTTGTAAAAACTGTATTTTCTTCTCAGCAATATCAACCATTAATATGGAAATTTGTTGGCATGGTTAATGGCGAAATTGGTTATGTTAATGAAATAAGCAATAAACCTGTTCCACTTAATGAAAGGTTTTTCCTTGGCGGGATGCACTCAATAAGAGGCTACAAATATGGTGATGTATCACCTGAAGATGAGGCAGGTTATGAATATGGTGGTGACAAGTACTTATTATTTAATGCTGAGACTATATTCCCGCTTTCTGAAGAAATAAATCTTAAGGGAGTTGTTTTCTTTGACATGGGGAATGTTTGGGAGAGTGGTGAATCAATATTATCGTCAAGCTTAAAAAAATCAGTTGGTGCTGGTCTAAGATGGAATAGCCCCTTTGGTCCTTTAAGAATTGAATATGGATACAAGCTTAATAAGGAACGAGATGAAAGTGCTGGAAGATTAGATTTTTCTGTTGGTGGAGTATTCTAAAATTTAAATAAAACTGTTAGGAGGTATTATGAAAAAGATAGGATTAAGTATGATTGTGATGCTGTTGTTTCTTTTAGCTTATAATGCTGGCGCAGAAACAAAAATAGGTTTGGTAAACTTACAGAAAGCTCTTGATGAAAGCATTGCAGGCAAAATTGCTGTAGATGATATGAGAAAAATATTTGAAGCTAAGCAAAAAATAATTGAAAATAAAAAAAGTGAGTTAAAACAAATGCAGCAAGAACTAAATAGCCAAAGCTCATTATTAAGTGAAGAAGCTAAAAAAGAAAAGCTGAATTTATATCAACAGGAGATGAAAGAGCTGCAAAGATTAGTTCAGGATTCTAACGACGAAATGAAAAGGAAAGAAAATGAGCTGGTTGGGAAAATTGCAAGAGAATTAAGAGATGTAGTCAAGAGATTAGGAAAGGAATTAAATTATGATTTAATACTAGAATATCAAGAAAGTGGTGTTTTATATAAATCAGATATAGTAGATATAACATCGCAGGTTATCTCCAGATATGATAAAGAGCAAAAAGC
The DNA here is from genome assembly GCA_002402635.1 of Deferribacterales bacterium UBA4806. Taxonomy (GTDB): domain Bacteria; phylum Chrysiogenota; class Deferribacteres; order Deferribacterales; family UBA228; genus UBA228. The sequence goes on along the minus strand of DHGE01000098.1, from coordinate 1,598 downwards.
AAAAAATTGAGATAAGACTAAGTGAAATAGCTCAAATGCTTGATGGGAGATTGTATGGAGAAAATCTTCTAATTAATGGGATATCTTCAATTGATAATCCAGCTCCACATACTGTTATGGTAGTGGATAGTAAAAAACAGCTCAAAAATAATGTGCATACAGCCTGTGTAATAAACAATAGTTATAAATTGAATCAGATAGATAAACCATATATATTAGTTGAAGATACAAGGTACGCTTTAAAAGTATTAATAGATTATTTTTATCCTGAGGAAGAAATAATTAATAGAATTGAAAAGACGGCTATCATTGATAAAACAATAAAAAGGGCCCCCCATGTCTATATTGGACATTATACTATAATTAACGGAATGGCCAATATTGGTAAAAATACGTATATAGGAAATTTTGTACAGATAGGAAAGAATGTTTCTATTGGTAATAGTGTGATTATCCATGATTCTGTTGTTATTGGTGATAATACTATAATTGGGGATAATGTAATTATATATAGCGGGGCAATCATTGGATCTGAAGGTTTTGGTTATATATTTAGAGAAGGGAAGCAATTAAAGATAAGACAGGTTGGTAATGTAATAATTGAGAAAGATGTTGAGATAGGTGCAAATACATGTATTGATAGAGCTACTCTTGATTCTACTATTATAGGGGAGGGAACAAAAGTTGATAATTTAGTTCAGATAGGTCATAATGTAAAAATTGGTAGAAATTGTATAATTATTGCTGAAGCTGGAATTTCAGGAAGTTGCAATATAGGGAATAATGTGATTGTAGGTGGGCAAGTTGGTATGGCTGATCACGTTGACATTCCTGATGATACTATTATTGCGTCTAAAAGTGGTGTTATAGGAACTCTAGAAAAAAGTGGAATATATGCAGGATTTCCTGCCATTGACCATATACAGTGGTTAAGAAATATGGCAGTCATTAAGAATATACATAAGTTTAAGCATATATTTGATAAGCTCGAGGAGGTTGAAAATCATGGAGATTAGTGAAATACTGAAAATATTGCCACATAGATATCCTTTTATTATGATTGATAGGGTAATAGAGCTAAATTCTAAAAAAATTGTGGCCATAAAAAATGTTACAATTAATGAGAATTATTTCGCAGGCCATTTCCCAGAATATCCTATTATGCCTGGTGTTTTGATGATTGAAGCATTGGCTCAAGCTGGTGGTGTGTATGCCTCTCAATTTTATAAAGATAATACTTTAAAAGATTATATGCTTTTCTTAATGGGTGTTGATAAAGTAAAATTTAGAAAAAGTGTTATCCCTGGGATGACTTTAAAATTGATAGTGGAACCTATAAAAAGGAAGAATGATGTTTGGAAAATGAAAGGCAAAGCTGTCAATGAGGAAGAAATACTTATATGTGAAGCTGAGTTTATGGCTATGATGTCAAAAGCATCAAAGTGATTCATCGTGATTAGTTCTTCTGTTTATATACATAAAACTTCTAAGATTGCAGATGATGTTATAATACATGAAAATGCAAGTATAGGTGAAAACTGTATTATTGGTAATTGTGTTGAGATTGGGCAAAATACTATTATTTGTAAAAACACAAC
>DHGE01000005.1 GCA_002402635.1 Deferribacterales bacterium UBA4806 | reverse complement strand
AATATACTTTGAAAAAATATAACCCTGTTAAAATGAATATCTGTATATGTTATATTGATAGTATTATTCTCAATTGAAATAACAATCACATGAGCATCTGTTTCACCAATATCATTTTGAATGACGATTTTCTCACCAATTTGAGTTGCTGTGGTTCCCAGTCCAGGGTGGTCAAATTTTAATTTAGCAGTCCTATTAATTCCTTTCATAAAAGCTTTTATAATAAAGGTATTCTGTTCTTTTATATCAAATACATTAGCTCCATCTATGGATTCGAGAGCAATTAATGATAGCAGATTATTAAGTTCTTTATGTAAATCCATTACTAATAAATGAAGCGTATCTTTTTCGCTTCTATCTGCTGAAATAATTGAATCTATTACTTCAAAATCAATTATATCATTATAATTTGTAAGTAATATATTTTGCATAAATGAAAACCTATTAACATATTCATCAAGCCTTTCTGTTTGTTCCATTAATTCTAAAGGCTTCAGCATTGTTTTTATACATTTATGTATTTCTTTTAATACTTTTTCTAATCCAGGTATATAAATAGTATTTTCTTGAACTAAGCTACAATTGTCCAAAATGTCATCATAGGCAACTTTATCAATTTTTAATCTTTCTCTTTCTTCCAGAAGATCTTTAGTCATATCCTTCAGATTAAGTATCTTACTTTTTGAGTTCTGTAAAAGTGTAAAATAATATTTTACTCTATCATTAGCTATTAAACCCTCTTTTAAGAGCTCAGGTAAAACAATTCTTTTTTCACCTAAATCAAATAAAATTTTATTCTTAGTTGCCATGTTAATCCTCTCTTTTAATAATAATGCTTTAAATAATAATTTTCAAATATACTAAATATGCTTTACAAATATTATTTATCTTTATCTTAAGTCTCTCATTATAATAATAAAATTTTATAGAAATAATTGAAGTAATTACCCATATTATAAAAATATGAGAATACTAGTTCATCAGTGTTGTGGTCCATGTAGTTTTTTCACCTTCGAAATATTACTAAAAAGTCAATTTGAAATAACAGCCTTTTTTTATAATCCTAATATTCACCCTTACACAGAATTTCTAAAACGTTTAGAAAATGCAAAAATTGTTAATAAACTTTTTAACATAAAGGGATATTTTTATAGATTTTATAATATTATAAGTTTTCTAAAAAATTTACCTACTAGCAACAGATGCTTTTATTGCTACAATATAAGATTAAAATTAACGGCTGCCTATGCAAAAAAAAACCATTTTGATTTATTTACGACAACTTTACTATATAGCAAATATCAACAGCATGATGTAATTAAGCAGATAGCTCAGAAATACTCACATATGTATAATATTGGTTTTCATTATTATGATTTCAGAGAAGGATGGGAAAAAGGTATTGAAAGAGCTAGAAATAATAATATATATATGCAAAAGTATTGTGGTTGTATATTTAGTGAACAAGAGCGATATATCAAAAAGATAAAAAAGAATATAAAATTAGAATATGTTTAGTGAGTTTGGTAAATTCTTTATAATTTTTGGCATAATTTTTATTATCATTGGTCTTATAATGACATTTGGTGACAAATTAATTCCGAACAGTCACCTTTTTAGGTTACCAGGAGATATCTTTGTAAAAAAAGGCAATTTCACTTTCTACTTTCCTGTTGTAACATGCATTATCATCAGCATCATTCTGACAATACTTTTAAATATAATTTTCAGAAAGTGATTTTATAAATTTGAATTTATAATAAGGGAGCTTACGCTCCCTTATTGTTAGATCAATTAATTTCTTTCTGCTGATCTAGCTTGTTTAACGATTGCAACATTGGATGCTTGCGGTCCCTTTGGTCCATCTATGATATCAAAAGTGACCTCATCTCCTTCCTTTAATGTTTTGAATCCTTGCATGGTAATTGCTGAATAGTGCACAAACACATCTTTACCATCAGAGCTAGTAACAAAACCATAGCCCTTTGAATCGTTAAACCATTTTACAGTTCCTTTGTAACTCATAAAACACCTCAAACATTCTTAAAATTAGGCTTTCACCCAAATGTGTTAATATCAGCCTTTTAAATGAATGTCAACACATTATTATTAAATTATATTATTTTTTTAAAATTAATTTATTAAGGCCAAGTAATCTTTCCACCATTGTACGCAATAAATGAAATTATAGGCAAATTAATTATATATAACATCAAATACAAATACTGCAAAGGTGAATTGTAAAGTGTTATATCTCCTAAAGTAATTCTTAAAAGTATTGTGGAAAAACTAGTTATTAAAAATACAATTGTAAAAACCAACTTATTTCTAAATATATTATTCCACACTTTATTATAATTTATTATCCAACTTACAATTCCAGCAGCTGCAGCTGGAATTGTCGTAATAAAAGCACCTATTAGTGAATACAAAGCCGATAAATCAAAACTTTGATTCTTAAATATAAAATGTAACACATACATAAAAGCGCTAAAATACATCAAACCCATAGGAAAATGTATTAACATTGGGTGTGGATGGTATTTCTTATAAATTTCACGCCAGAATTCAAGTCTCTCCGAAACTTCTGTTACTTCCTCTTCTAACACATCGACTTCTTTGAAATTCTCGAATACTTCAAATCCATGAGGGGCCAATTTCAGAAATTCAGTCAAGTCCTCCCCAGCCTTATGCCTCAGCATATGAGTCCCATTTTTCCAATATTTACTTTTTGTTACATCATAAATCTTTCCGTCATAGGCTATATATGCTTCTCTACCATCTTTTCCATCGTATTTTTTTAATTCATCTTTTTTCATCAGTTTATATACACCTTTATTGAATATTTTAGACATATATGATACAATATTTTCACTTAAATTGCATTACTTATTTTTTTTTAAAATATATTTCTAATTACATACTGAAGCATTAATAGCTCTTTGTTCTTTATCTATGGAATAGATCACATTGTCTGATTTACTTCTATCCCATGCTATCCCCTGTCCCTGACAATCAAGTGGAATTATTTTTATCAGTTCCAGAATAGAACCATATTCTGGCAATTTAATTTTATACATTTCTCCTAAATCATGGCCTGTTACATACAAAAATCCATCTGCCCCCCATGAACCACCTGAAATACTCATAGGTTGTGCTCTATCAATTATCTTTTCTGGAAATATGAAACCCTCCAAAAAATTCCATTTATCATCAAACTTTATTAATTGGGTATAATAACTATTTCCATAAGGCGTTTGTGATGGGCCAAACACTCTACTATAATTAGCGAAAACAGCCCACCAATATCCATTATACCAATCTATCCACGTTAAAGAGCCCCAGTTAATTCCAAAACTATGAGAATCTATATGTTCCATAGAATCTGTATCCCACACTTCAACTGAGCTGACCATTGGTAAATCATGATAATTTGAATGGGCACAGTATAGTTTGCCATCAATAACTACTCCACTATCTAAGTGAATAATTGGGCCGTCTTCATTGTCTTCCCATTTATCAACCAGTTTCCCAGTCTCTTTTTCATATTTACCAATTGCTCTGTTATCAACTACATATACATACCTTTTGTCAACAGCAACACCCTGCCTAGCCTCAGCAGCTTTAAAAGAAAATATTTTTGAACACTGATTTATGTCATTGTTAATACCAAAACCTAATTTGTGATTTGTTATTATTTCTTCTATATTCCGGTCAAATATATGTGTCTCAGTAAAACCTGAAATGTGACATAATAAAAATATTATAAATGATATATAGTAGATAACTTTTTTCATTTTATCTCACATATACAAATATGGGGTTTGAATAAAACCATAGGTCATGCCATGCCTCTTCTTCGCCATCAAGTACTTTTTGCTCAAAGTCTAACAAAGGATTTCCTTCTGCATCTGTTTCTGAAGGTGTATTAGGAGCTAAATTAGTTCCTCTGAGTCTAAAATAGGTATCTCTATCTATATTCATACTAAAAGTTACCCTATTCCATCCGTCAGCGGTTCTTGTAAAATCGCTCTCATTGAATCTTTTTATCACCCTTGATGTTTCATTTGTATCTTTAGTATATTCAGGACTTCCTGGCTGAACTTTGCCTGTTATGTTACCTGCAATTAAATCTATATGATGAACTACTTGTTTATCGCCATTATTGTTATTTGCAGGGCTTTTGTATGCTACTGTTATTTCAACATCACCACTGCTATCCACACTAAAATCATCTCCCATTGTCCCATAATTTGAATCACTCTTAACAGTAAATTCAAGAGCATTTATTAAATCACCATGAACAGCAAATGAATTGCCTGATTGCAAAGCTTTTACAACATCACTAATTTCATAATCTCCATTACCATTTAAATCCTGAATATATGTATATGTCTTTGCATACTCACCAGGCCAGAAATCTCCTTCAGTATTATGGAAATCTGAATTTACAAATGTCCACCAATGTCTGCCCTCACCTAGCAATGCATCCCAAAGACCACCAACTTTTGCAATAAAATACCCAGCACCGCCATAGGTACCACCTCCCACAGCAGATTCTGGGTCAAAGCCACCTCTACTTGATTCTTTCTGATGTCCAGGCATACCATCAAATCCAAAAGCTACATCAGGAGCTGCATTGTTTAAACCTCTAAAGTCCTCTATATGCCAAAGATTTTTTCTTTCAGGATGAGTTGGTATCATCCAAGAATAACCTGCAAAATTATTTTGAAGCCATCTTGCCGCTGCAACAGCTTTTTCATGGGTGTCATTTAAATTTTTTTCTGGCAACCAGCTACCTATAAAAGAATTACTTGTATCATCATCGTCTTCATCAAAATAATATTCAAAAATGGCAACATAGGGATAATTATTTAAATCTTCTATCATTATATCACAGTGCTCATGAGAAGGGACATTCCATTCAACACCAGTTAAAATGAGTTTGTCCTGATACTCATTTCTTAAAGTTTGTATCTGTGGATAAACATATTCTAATAAGGATTGCCAGCGCCACATAGCTTGATGCCCATTACTTTCCTTAAAATCACCTCTTATTGGATTAACTGGATAATATGCAGGGTCGTCCCAGAAATGGTTGTAACCATCCTGGATTCTGGAACCACCATGTTCGGAATTTGCCTGAAAATCAAGACCATATTTAAAACCATTGTCTATTACCTCATCTAGGATATGTTTGCCATCTGTGTAATAACTATGCTGGTGAAAATCACCGGCTATCCATTTTCCACCTGTATTACCAATACCAGAATTCTGTGCATTTGATAATGTTGTAATCAAAAACAAAATTAAAAATATTTTTGATATAATCTTCATATAAATCTCCATTTTATTTATTCTATTTCAAATATTTTTGATGTTATAAATTCTTTACCATATTTATCAACAAACTTAACTTTTGCTGTATGCGCTCCTGTGCTCATTGTTGAAGGAATATTAGATGACCAAATATGGGTAGATTCCACTGGGGTAGTTCTCCCCATTAACTTCTCATTTAACAATGGATCAATTATTGGTGATCTCTCCATCGCATTATATTCACCCCCATCGTAACTAATAGAAATATCTGAATATATATCTGCATTGAAAACATTTGCGACTATTTTACTACTATTAATTTCACTTTTACTAATAATATTATCTGTAACTCTTTGATCCTGATTCACAAGAGTTATATTTAGCTGGTAATCCAATGGTTTGCCAGTTACTTTGTATAAATCTTTAAATGCATTACCATTAAAGTTAAAAATAAAGTATCCCTTTGGGGCGCCATCTTTCATATAACTATAGGGAATACCAAATTCATCTTTTTCTCCACCCCACCAGGAACCACAAACTGCTCCAGCTATAATCTGAGGGAAGACAAGTCCATTTTGCCAGCCATCTATTACATCATCTGGATACAATTTTTCTAAGTCATGCGTGTGGCCTGCCAATGCAATGACATTATTAAAGTCTCTTAAAAGTTTAAAGAGTTCTTCTCTATCACTTACATGGTGTTGTACGTTATTTCTATCAACCCACGAAATGAGTGGTATATGCATAGCTAGAACAACAAGATTATCCTTTGGTACATACTTCAAATCCTCTCTGATCCAGTTAAGTTGCTTTTCTCCTATTTCACCATGGTAACTGCCATTCTCCCATTTAATATCATTTAAAATAATAAAATGTACTTTACCATAGTTGAAAGAATAATAGTCTGGTCCAAAATGATTTCTATATATATTATAATGATCTTTAGGCCCCTCAATTTTATCATTAGTATCGTGATTCCCTGGCACATAATAAATAGTTTTACCTGCTGCCCCTAATACTCTTGTAAATCTCGGATAAACTTCTAAATTATCATATGCGTTATCTCCTAAAGTTAGTATAAATTTAGCATCTCTTTCAATTAACTCTGGAATAACAGCATCTCTCAGATAATCTATCTCTTGATTATTTTTTACTTGCATATCGCCTAAAATAATTGCTGAAAAATTATCAGTTATTCTACTTTTTATCAGTGGAAAATTGATTCCATTTACAGTTTTTCCTAAACCGCTTACATGCTCTACATTTTTATAAAATATTGGCTTGTGAGAATACTTCCCTTCAAATAAATCATACTCAGATGGTTTTATAATAAACACTAAATTACTTTCACCTAATTCTAGGCTATATTTTCCCTTGCTGTTAGTTAAAACAATTCTCTCACCATTTGAAACACCAACTCCAGGAATTAATCTTTCTCCTTCATCATACTTGTTGTTTAGATTGGCATCTTCAAAAACTAATCCTGTTATTTCAGCACAATTCGCTAAGTTTGTACTAAAAATAAAAATTATAAAAAAACTCAAAAACATCACATTCCTTGTAGCAAGAGATAATTTGAATTGCATAGTTACCTCCACATAAATTTAATAATAGAGATCTTAATATATAAAAAGAAATTAGATGTTAAATGTCTGTAATTGTTTTGTAAAAATGATGGAAATAGTCAATTATAAATAATTTTAATTTATAACATTTGAATTAATTATTAAATTTACATAATCTTAGGCGTTTGATAAGCCACTTTGCTCAGGAAAAAGCTTATCTATAATTTTACTACCATTAAGACCTAATTTTTGCTTACAAATACATTTATCATTATTGATAAGTTTATCTGAAATAAAAATAGGGCAATTCATTCTCAAGCTCAAGGCAATGGCATCGGAAGGTCGGCATTCAATCTCATTTTCTATTCCATTATGGCTTATAACTATTTTAGCTTTAAAGATACAACTATCTACATCATATATAATAACCTTTTCTAGCAATAGATCGTCTATTGCTGACAAAATACTTGAAATAAAGTCAAATGTCATAGGTCTTGGTGGTACTATTTTATTAAGCTCCACATAGATAGTCTCAGCCCCACTTTCACATAAATTAATGGGAACAAAAAACTGCCCATCTATTGTTTCCAAGACACAAAAATATCTTACTGTTATTGGTTCACAAATTACACATTTTACCTTAACTTCTTGAAACATATATTCCTCCTTAAGTTCTAATTAATAAACTCACCAAATAAACTATTTTTTTTACCTTCCCTTATTCTAACTTGAGCTATTGTACCTTGTTCTAATAGTTTGCTAGAAACAAAATTAACTATTTGATTTTGTCTATTTCGACCCATAAGTATATTAGCATTCTTCTTACTAAAGCCCTCAATTAAAACATCTGTCGTTTTACCTTCATAAGATTTATTTATTTTATAAGTAATATTACTTTGCAAATTAATTAATTCACTTAATCTTCTTTTTTTCTCGTCCTTATCAATATTATCGTCAATTTCTGCTGCTTTAGTTCCAGGTCTCGGTGAATACATAAATGCATAGATTGTGTGATATCCTATTTCTTTAACAGCATTTAATGTATTATTAAAATCATCTAATGTCTCACCAGGAAAACCAACAATAAAATCAGAGGTTACAGCTACATTATTTATACTCTTTTTAAGTTTATATATCTTTTCTATATATTCTTTATATGTATATTTTCTACTCATCATTTTCAATATTCTATCAGAACCTGACTGCAAGGGCAGATGTACATGTTCACATACTTTTTCGCAATCCTTCATAGTGCTTATTAACTCTTCATTAAAATCTTTAGGGTGAGAAGTCACAAATCTAATCCTTTCAATACCATCTATATTATTAACCATACTTAGAAATTTTGGAAAATTAATTGATTCGTCAAGGTTTTTTCCATAAGAATTTACATTTTGCCCCAATAATGTTATTTCTTTATAACCTAAATCTCTTAAATATTTTATCTCATCAATAATTTCATTAGGCTTCCGACTGATTTCCCTACCTCTAACAAATGGTACTATACAATATGAACAAAAATTATTACAGCCTTTCATTATTGAAACGAAAGCACTTACTCCTGGCTTTCTTTTAAATTTACCTGTAGCAAAATTATTTTCACTAAAAAATACATCAATTACTTTTTCACCATGTTCAACCCTATTTAATACATCTGACAGCCTAAATAGCCCCTCAGTGCCAATAATAAAGCTCACATTGTTATATTTATTTATTATATTTTCACCAAGATGTTGAGCCACACAACCGCAAATGCCAATTTTTACATTTGAGTTTTTTATCAAATTGTTTAATCTAGCAATTTCAGAATATACTTTACTTTCAGCTCTTTCCCTAACACTACAGGTATTAATCACTATAAAGGTAGCATTCTCAATTTTTTCTGTCTCAATATAACCATTTTCAATAAATATAGACGAAATAAATTCTGAATCATACTTATTCATTTGGCAACCATAAGTTTTAATATAAAAAGTTTTCATTTATTTATGTATTTCCTCAACCCCTTTATATAGTCCCTACTTTTATTATAATATTCACTAGCTTCACTCACACGAGAGAACCAGTATATTGCATCTCTAATTTCCAATTCGTTAACTTTAAAATCAGCACCCAGGATATTATAATACCGCTTTTCCCCTATTTCAAAGGCAATTTTACTTTTTAGTATTTCTATATTATTATCATTAAATTCTATAGATTCTAACAACTCATAAGCATCTATTAAATCTCCATCATTATATCTGAGTTGAGCTTCTTTAATATATATGTCAGCTAATTTTGTATTTAATTCATTCATCTTATTGACAATATCTTTTTTTAACTTTTCAACATAATCTGTCAAATTATCATTAGAAGAATATCCTTTAACTAGATCCATACATCTCATTAGTTTAATACGGGCTTCATCAAATTTTTCATTCTCTAAGTCATTTACAGCCTCTTTATATAATCCTTCTGCCTCTTCTATATTATTTCCTAATTCCAACTCTTTATTTATTTTTGTTTTAAGTATTATGGCCTTTCTATTGAATTTATCTAACTGAAGAGCTTCATTCAATAATTCTTCAGCTTCCTCTAATCTACTCTCTCTATAATATTCTTCTGCTCTTTTTGTTAGCCTATAGCTTTTATCAGTAAATACAAAAAAAATAATTATTAAAAATATTAAAACTATTACTATTGCTGAAAACAATTTCTTCATTCTTTAATAATTATTCAAGGTCTTTAATAATTCAACATTTTTTATATTTTTTTTCATCTCATTAAACTTAATATTATTACCTATTTTTTTATATGCTAAAGCTATATAAAAAAA
>DHGE01000142.1:22695-25756 GCA_002402635.1 Deferribacterales bacterium UBA4806 | reverse complement strand
TAAAAGTAATATAATATGAATATAATTCTGATGAAAGTGTGTATCTAGTAAAATCATTATGATTAGCAATGTAAACAATATATTGTTAGAGATTAAGGATAAATGCAGCATTGTTGACGTTATAGGTAGTTTTATAAAACTAAAAAGAACTGGTCAAAATTATCAAGGACTATGCCCTTTCCATGTTGAAAAAACGCCTTCTTTTAGTGTTAATGAAAAAAAAGGCCTTTATCACTGTTTTGGATGTGGAGTAGGCGGTGATGTAATTAATTTTATTATGAGGTACCAGAATGTTGATTTTTTAGAAGCACTTGAGATGCTTGCCACAAAGTATGGTATTAATTTAGATAAAAGTAATGATAGCCTTAATAATTACAAAAATCTTTATAATATACATAACAGTTTTGCGAAATTAGCATATGAAACGCTCTATTCAAAAGTTGGTGTAAAGGCACTGGAATATCTCCAAACACGTGGTTTGAATAAAAATTTAATAGAGATGTTTATGTTAGGATATATCTCTCATGAACAAGATTTTTCTAAAGTGCTTGCACAGTACGATACTAAAACAATAAAAGATAGTGGTATTTTTATAATAAAAAATGGTTCATATGTTTCACGTTTTAACGGAAGAATTATTATACCCATTAGGAATAAAATTGGCAAGGTCATTGCCTTTTCTGGTAGATCAATAGGTGGAGAGCAACCAAAATATATTAATTCTCCAGAAACAAGCATATTTAAGAAAAGAGAAATATTGTTTAACATGGATAAAGCTAAAGCAGATACAAATTTACTTTTTTTAGTAGAAGGTTATTTCGATGTAATGGCATTGTATAATAACGGTTTTACTCCAGCAGTTTGTACCATGGGGACATCATTAAGCTCTGACCATGTGAAAATTTTAAAAAATTATTTTAAAGAAGTTCTATTGGTTTTTGATGGAGATAATGCTGGTAGAAAAGCTGCTATTAGAGCTTTAGATATATTTATTCAAGGTGATTTTATTCCATATGTTACATATCTTCCAGATAATGAAGACCCTGACAGTTTTTTACAGAAAAAAGGTCCTCTGGCATTTGCAGAATATATTAATAGGAAAGATGATTTGTTGCTTTCAATAGTAAAATCCCAATATTTAAATGCAAGAAATAACATTAATGAAAGAGTTTCAATAATAGAAAAGTTTAAAAAATTTTTAGAAGATATAAAAAATCCTTATAGAAGAAGTTTGTACATTAAAGAAATTTCAAAAATTTGTGAAATAGATGAAAGCTTTTTATTAAAAACTATTGAATTAAACAAATCAAAGCCAATTATAACTAGGAAATCTTCTGGAATATTGAGATACATATGTGAAAAAGATTTTCTAGGTTCTTTATTTGAATTATCTGAGGATCTTGTTCAATCACTATTGATAGATTTAGATGAAAATTATTTTAACGATGATGATATGAAAAAAATATATAAAAAAATCATTGAAAATTTAAAAAAAGGAATTAATATCAATGACCTTGTTAGGGATAATGAAGTTGGTGATATAGTTAGTTCAATAAGAATGAATAGTGATGATAAACAAGATTATTATATAACGGCAATAAAAAATAAGAATAAATTGATATATAATTATTTAAATAAAAAAAAGAAAAAAATACTTTTAGCCTTAAATAGTGCTATTAATGAAGAAGAAAGAAAAAGTATTCTTGAGTCACTTAACCAATTAATTAGTAAACAAAAAAAATTATATATTCACTTACTGGAGGAATAATAACATTATGATGAAAAAAATCAAAATTCCTGAGGTGAAACAATTAATATCTTTAGGAAAAGAAAAAGGATTTTTAACTTTTGATGAAATTAATGATATACTTCCTGATGATGTGTTATCATCTGAAATGCTTGAAGAAGTCTTAATTCTACTTGCCCAATTAAAAATTGATGTTATTGATTCTAAAGGTAACGGCAAAGGATTCCCACATAATGTTATGGAAGTGGAGTCATTAGAGGAAAGTACAGAGGATGTAGAAAATGAACTTGAGATTGTTGATGATATTACAACTGATGATCCTGTAAGATTGTATTTAAAAGAAATGGGCAATATTTCATTACTTACAAGGGAAGATGAAATCGAAGTGTCAAGAGCTATTGAAGAAGGGCAAGAGAAGGTTATTAAAAGTTTATTATCTTTTCCAAAGATTGCTGCCACTTTTGAAAAAATTGCAGAACAAATTAGAAATTATGAAATTAAACTAAAAGATATTATTGTTTTAGATGATGATTTTTCTGATGATGATGCTCTTTCTGATGATGTCTATGAAATTAACGAAAGTCAGAGTGATACGAATGAGATTGACAGAGATAATAAAAATTGTATTGCAAAGGATGAGTTGTTGGAAGTGATTAATAATGTTGTAGAAACTCTCAAAGACAATGCACTTCTAAATGATATGATAAGAGATGGTAATTTAAATATTGACAACATTCTGAGTATTAAACAAAAAATAAGAGATAATATAGAAAAGCAAACAGAAAGACTTCTTAACATTAAGTTTAATTATAAATATATATGCGAAATTGCATCCTTTATTACTAAGATTTTTAATAGAATAGAAGAAAAAGAAAATGAGCTTAAGAAAATCTATAAAATAATTAAATTAGAGTATAATGATTCCACCTTCCCTATATTAAACCATGAAACCTTTGTTGAAAAAGTAGTAAATATAGGGTTGAGGCCAAAAGATCAAGAAACGTTAATAGAAAAATATAAAAAGGTTAGTAAGGAACTGAAGGAAGAATTTGATGCAATAGGTTTTGATAGAACTGAGTTATCGTTTTTATACGAAAATTTAACCGATGGACTAAGGGAAACTGAATTAGCAAAATCTAAGCTGATTCAAGCAAATTTAAGACTTGTTGTTAGTATAGCAAAAAAATATACTGGAAGGGGTTTGCAATTTTTAGATCTGATACAAGAAGGTAATATTGGGCTTATGAAGGCTGTTGAGAAATTTGAATACAAGAGAGGCTATAAGTTTTCTACCTATGCTACATGGTGGATAAG
>DHGE01000142.1:22301-22671 GCA_002402635.1 Deferribacterales bacterium UBA4806 | reverse complement strand
CAGCTACAGATGGAAATGGGTCGTGAACCAACGCCAGAGGAAATTGCAGAGAAAATGGAGTTACCTGTGGACAAGGTTAAGAAAGTACTAAAAATAGCAAAGGACCCTGTTTCATTATCAACACCAATTGGAGAAGACGAAGACAGCAATTTAGGTGATTTTATTGAAGATATCAAAGCAAAGAATCCAAATGATATGATAACTTATTATAAGCTGAGAGAACATACAAGAGATATATTAGATACATTATCTCCTAGAGAAGCGAGTGTCCTCAGGTTAAGATTTGGGATTGATTGTGATTCTGACCATACTTTGGAAGAAGTTGGAAAAATTTTTAATGTGACAAGAGAGAGAATAAGACAGATTGAAG
>DHGE01000142.1:14674-22228 GCA_002402635.1 Deferribacterales bacterium UBA4806 | reverse complement strand
CTCATAACCGGTAGGTCCCAGGTTCAATTCCTGGTTGGCCCATTTTTTATGAGAAAAAAATTGGTTTATATTGATGATGTAATTTCTTATTTAGAAAAAACAATTTCTCCCCTCAACAGGCAACTTGATTGGGATAATTCAGGCAAACAATTATATTTTGGGAATGAAAAGATTAGCAAAATGGCCTTNNTAACCCATCACCCCCTTTTTTTTGATTCATTTAGATCATTTGACTTTAGCGAAGGTTATTTTAAAAAAATTCAAGATGCTATAATTAATAGGATTTCTATAGTTTCATTCCATACGAATTTCGATGTTGCTAATTTTAATCTCTCTGATTACATTGCTTCAATCTTAGGAGCGGAAAAGGAACGTCAATTGGAAATTACTGGTACGGAAAGTTATTACAAATTTATAGTATATGTCCCTGAAGGGTTTGAAGATAAAATTATAGAAGCCATAGATAATTCAGGTGGAGGGACAATAGGTAATTATAAAAAATGTACTTTTTTGACCCATGGTACAGGTACTTTTGAACCACAAGAAGGAACAAAACCTTTTATAGGTAAAATTGGAAAGCTTGAGAAGGTTAATGAAGTTAAAATTGAAACTATTGTTGGGCAAAAATTTCTTAAGTCTTTAATAAACAATGTACTTGCAATTCATCCTTATGAGGAAGTTGCATATGATGTATATAAACTTGAAAATAAAATTAGTTATGGCATAGGAACTTGTTGTAGTTTTAAAAAATCACTAGAATTTAGTACCTTCCTTGATCTGTTAAAAAATATTCTAAAAGTTAAAAATATAAGAACTAATGGTTCTATAAAAAGAGATTTGTTGATTAATAGATTTTGTATTGTTGCTGGTTCGGGAGCCTCTTACTGGAGGAAATGCAAAAATCTTGGATATAATATTCTTGTTAGTGGTGATTTAAAACATCATGATGCAATTGATGCTTATGAAAATGGCATAACTATTATTGATATTGGTCATTTTGAGATTGAAAGACTATATATGAATTATATAGCTGAAATTTTAAATAAAAAATTTGACATTGATATTATAGTAATTAATGAATCTTCACCAATAAAACATTTGGAGGTATGATGAGCGAGATAGTTGAAAAATTATTAGATTTACAATCTATCGACATTAGGATTTCGGAGTTAGAGAAATTTATTTCATCTGACGACAGTGAACTGGCAAAGGCACGGAAAGAATATGATAATTTTATAAACTCAATTACATTAGTTAAGAGAGAGGTTGATGATTTGAATAAAAAATTTTCAGAATTAAAAGCCAACTATATGGAAAGAAAACAACTCTATGACAATGCGCAAAAGAAATTATCTTCTGTAAAAAATAGCAAAGAATATGAAGCAGTATTGAAAGAATTGGATTTGCTAAAAAAGGAAGTCGATGAAAATGAAATAAAGTATTTAGAGTTGGAAGAACAATTAAATAAAAAAAAGGAAGAAGAAAAGAAATTTGAAGATCAAAGAAATGCTATAATGGAAAGCTACCAAGAGAATTTGAATAGAAAGAAGAATGATGATCAAAAATATAGAGATCAATTGGAAGAGTTAAAAAATAAGAGAAATAAATTAGTTTCAACCATTAAGAATCGTGTTCTTTCAAAATATGAGATTTTAAAAGCAGCAAGAAACAATATAGCAATTGTGCAGGTTGAAGACGAAATATGTAAGGGCTGTTATATGAAAATCCCACCACAATTGTATGTTGAAGTGAAAAAAGACAAAGACCTTAAACAATGTCCTAATTGTCAAAGGTTTTTATACTATAAAAAGAATGAACAATGATTTTCTATGTATATACCGATGGTGCATCAAGAGGCAATCCTGGTCATGCCGGAAGCGCTTATATTATTTATAACGAAGGCAAGGAAATTATAGACAAATTTTCTAAGTATATTGGAAAAGCCACTAATAATGAAGCTGAGTATATAGCCCTGTTAATGGCTGTTGAAAAAGTTGTTCAGTATATACCAAGAAAAGTTTATTTCTATTTAGATAGTGAACTTGTTGTAAAACAACTGAATGGTGAGTATAAAGTCAGAAATAAAAATTTGATGAAAATATATGAGAAAATAAAAGGTTATATTAAATCATTTGATTATAAATTTGAATATATTCCCAGAGAATTAAATAAAGTAGCTGATAAGCTTGCAAAAGAAGCATCGTATAATATAATGTAAATATTAAAAGCAATGAAAATTTTACATATATTTTTAATTCCATTTTTATGTGTTTTAGTATCTCAGTATGTATATGCTCAAAAATTAAATAATATTCCTATAAATACAATTAAAGAGAGTAATAATGAAGATATTGTAAGCGGCAATGAAAAATTTATGAATGGCGATTACTATGGCGCTTTAAATACTTATATGGAGGGGATAAAAAGAAATGAATATGTAGCATATTTCAACATGGGGGTTACCTATTATGTAATAGGAAACTATAAAAAGGCGGAAGATTGTTTTATCAATGCCTTAAAGATTAATAAAAAAAATATAGATGCAGAACTAAACCTTGCCTATACATATATTATGCTTGGGAAAATTAATCAGGCAGAAGATATATTAATCAAATATATAGATAAATTAGAAAATCCATCCTTTTATGTAAATCTAGCAAATCTTTTCTTGGAAAAGGGTAATACTGCAAAGGCCTATTTTTATCTTATTAAGGCTTTAAATTCTAAACCTGATGATTTTTATACACAACTGTCTTTGGCAAATTATCTTGCTGCAATAGGAGATAAAAATAGGTCCATGCAAATTTTAGAAGGGTTACATTCAGAAGGATATTTCGAAAATTTTAATATTGCAAGAGCATATTTTAATCTTGAAGATTACTTAAAATCAAATAATTATTTAAAAAAAGCATCGATATATTCAGAAACTGCTGAGATTTACGATTTAATGGCTAAGAATTATGCATTATTAAATGAGAGATCGATGCAGGTTGATTCTTTGAAAAGATTAGTGGGTATAGATAACTCTCAATACAACAAAATAAATTATGCTGTTGCCATGTTCTGTATGAACGATGAAGATCAAGCCTTAGATTACATTAAAAACATTATAAAAAATGATAAAAATCAATTGATATTCAAACATTTATATTATGACCTGTTAATTAGTGGGAACAATATAAATGATGCAAGAAGTTTTGTAGAAAATCTTTATAAAAGTACTGCTACTCCAGAAAATTTGTATATTTATGTTAAACATTTGCTAACTTCTGGCAACAGGAGTGATTTAATAAAAGCAAGACAACTTATATATTCAAAACCTTCAAATAATTATATGACTTTAGCTCATATAATACTTAACATTAAAGATAAGAAATATTCGGAAGGCTTAAGAAAAATTGACAATATAAAATACCAAGATCTGAATGATTTTCAAAGAGAAGAATATAATATTTTAAGATCTATTTTAAATTTAAATAGTAACAGGTTTAATAATGCATTAGACAGTGCCAAAAAGATCCCATATTATAGAGGTGAATACTTTTGGATCAATTTTATTGTTTATTGGAATTTAAGAGACTTTAATAGAGCATTAAATGCTATAAAAATTGGACATTACAGTTGTTTAAATAATAAAAAAACTAAAAAAATCAAAATTAATATTAATCCATCTCTATTAGATATGAATTTATCATTTATTTTTTATGAGAGGCCAGTAGATATAATGGAGAATCTGTTATACCCTATTTTTATGGATGCTAATGAAATATTAGAAATTCTAAGATTTGGTTCAAAATTAGCTAAAACATATAATGTAGAGACTGCATTAACAACATTAAGCAGATCGCTGGCATTTACTGAAGCAATTGATAAGAATAACAAGGCAGTTTTCAATATTCTTAAAGGAGATTATACTAGTGCTTTGAAATATTTAGTAGAAGCAAATAGTGAATTAGAAAACAATCCAGTAATTTTATTTAATCTTGGCATTACATATAAATTCCTTGGCGATATAGTGGAAGCCCTAAGATTCTTTGAAATGTCGATATCATCGAATAGATATTTTTATCCTGCAAGTATAGCAAAAGCGGGATTATACGCTAAATATGGAAGAATTACAGAGGCTAACAATATATTAGAGAATGTTTATTATGCCTTTGATTCTCATGTCTCAGATATTAGTCAATTACCTTTATATATTAAATATACTGAATATCTAGCTGGTATTGGCTTAGAGAAATATGACTCTGTAGAGTCAAAACTAAAGAATGTTAAAAAGACACAATATGATGAATTAATTCTAGCAGCAGTAGATTACTTAAGGGGAAACAAATTAAAAAGCTTAGAAAAGATGAGATCGATTAAAACCTTTAGAAGCATTTATTTGCATGATTTTTTATCTTTATATAATGGTAGAAGACCTCTAGGTACAGATAATATTAATGATAGAGTATATAGATTTACCATTTATTTTATAGAAGCCAATAGAGGTCAAAAACCAACGATAGTCTTTAATAAAAATGACAAATATGAAGTGAAGGAAGCTATTTATTACAACATTCTCTTTAGGCAATATAATGAGGCGCTGTCAAATATTAGGCAGTTATCTGAGTTAGACCCTAATTTTCCGATGCTTTACGAGGCAACTTTGTATTATTTTATAATTATAGATGATATAGTCAACTCAGAGGGTGCTTACAATTCCCTTGTAAGGTCCAATAGCGATAATTTATTTTCTCAATATTATAAATTACTCTATTTGTTATATAACGGCGATCTAAAAAATATAGAAAATAACCTATTTACTCTTAAATCTGATTATCCCTCTTCCATAAAGGGACATGTATTATATGTGATATATTCATTTTTAAAAGGAGATTTGGAAGGAATTAAGTCGTCACTAAATTATATTTCAGAACACTACGAAAATTATGAAAAAAGAATAAATATTAATTTCACTATTAATGATCTATAGTTTTATGTTTCAATTATTTTGTAAGCAATGTTTCTTTTACAGCCAATTATTTTTAGGATCTTTAAAATATCTTTTTTTGAAAAGTTTTCTTTTTTCAATTTTGTGGTAATTTTTAAAAAATCAAATTCAATATTATTATAGTCTCTATTATTTTCAAAAATAACAGTAAATTCCCCTTTTTCAGTTATATCATTAATTTCATCTTTATTTTTTATATAGTAACGTTCTTCATATAATTTTGTTAGTTCTCTACATATAAAAAATGGAGGCTCAAAAAAATCAAATAGTTCATACATTGTTTTTTTTATTCTATGACATGATTCATAAATTATTATGGTTCCATTTATTTCTTTTATATATTCTAATTCAGTTAATCTTATAGATCTTTTATTGTTTAAAAAACCTTTAAAATAAAAACTAGAAAGATTAAAACCAGAATATATTAAGGCAAGAACAAAAGCTGTGGCTCCAGGTATTACCTCAAATGGAATATTCAACCTAATCAATTCCTTAACTAAAATATTTCCAGGATCAGAAATACATGGAGTTCCAGCGTCTGTAGTTACTGCAATTATTTTACCACTTTGGACAAGTTTTATTATTTTTCCTAAGCCTATTTTTTCATTATCCTTATTGTATATAAATAAGGGTTTACTTATTCCATAATAATTTAATAACTTGCTTGTAACTCTTGTATCTTCAACAAAAACAGCATCGACAATTTTGAAAATCTCTATTGCTCTTAAGGTTATATCTTTAATATTACCAATTGGTGTGGATAGGAAATATAATTTTACATTACTATTCATCAACTATTTCAAACTCTATTGAATCTACGAGTTTGTCATCACCTGTATATATTTCAACCTTCCATTTTCCTACCATATTTGGGGCTATAAGCTTTGAGCTGTATGTACGCCACTTATTAGAGTTAATTGATAGTGGTATTTCTGCTACTATATTGTTATTATATAACCACAGGTGCACAATATTTGTGGGAAATTTATCAGTAGAAACTTCGGTAAAGCAGAAGAGTTTACCTACATTTTTATTAAACCTAGTTCCTGTCTCAACGGGTTCACGATTTTGAATGTTCTTGGCTATTTGTTTGTCAATAATAGTGATTTCAGCAAAAGCAAATTGTGCAAGCATTACTAGAAAAATAAAGAACAGAGCTTTTTTCATTTTTCAACCTCCTTTAGTAAAAAGTCATCTATATAGTGTTCAGCCATTTTGGCTGCAGAAGCTCCATCCGCAATGGCTGTGACAATTTGTCTAAAAACTTTTGAACGAATATCACCTGCAACATATATTCCATCAATATTTGTTTTCGTATTTTCATCAGCTTCTATGAATCCAAATTCATCGACCGTTAATAAATCTCTATAAGGCTCGGTTTCTGCAATCCATCCGATATATATAAAAACACCATCAATTTTTAAGTTGTATTCAACTTTTTTGTTTTTGTCAAAAAGAGTTAACGATTCAACTTTTGTTTCTCCATTTATTTTTTTCACTTCACTGTTCCATAGAAATTCTAGCTTCGGATTGTTTAATGCTTTATCCTGCAATCCTTTAGAAGCTCTCAGCGAATTTCTTCTATGTATTACATAAACTTTACTAGCAAATCTAGTTAAATATATGCCTTCTTGTAAAGCAGAATCTCCACCCCCAATTACTGCAACAGCTTTATTTTTATAGAAGGCTCCATCACAAGTTGCGCAAAAGGAAACACCTCTTCCAATAAAATTGTTTTCTCCAGGAATGCCTAAATGTTTAGGACTAGCTCCAGAAGCAATAATCAGTGCTTTAGTTTTAATTTTAATGTTATTTTCTAAGAATATATATTTATAATTGTTTTCTACTTCAACGCGTTTGCAGATTCCATATTTAATTTGTACATTAAATTTTAAAGCCTGTTTTAACATAAGATCAGCTAGTTCACTTCCCCTTATCCCATCAGGAAAACCAGGATAGTTCTCAATATAATCGGTTATTGCAGTTTGCCCTCCTGGAAAATTTTTTTCAACGATTAAAGTTCTTATATTATCCCTTCCAGCATAAATACCTGCAGTTAAGCCGGCTGGTCCAGCTCCAATTATAACAACTTCATATTCTTTATATAGATCTTCATAATTAAAAAAATCTTCCATATTTATCCTCTTAAGAAAATACTTATTTTATTAATTGAAGGTGTTTTTGCACGATATATTACTATATTATCCTTATTAAGAAGATAAAAGTGTGGCCAGCTTTTAACACCATATTGTTTTGCCACTGCTTTTACATTTGCTAGATATATTATATCTTTTAAATTGCTTAAATCTTTGTTATTTAGCAATAATGATGACATTTTGTTTGCATCTTGCGGCCCATATAATAAAAGTATTATAAAAGTAGAGCCATTTTTATTTATTTCCTTCAATTCTTGTATAAATTGCAGGTAATGTCGAGAATAAAAGGTATTGTTTTTAAAGAAAATTATAGCTTTGTTAATGTGGATGTCATAGAGATTGAAGGATTTATTGTCTAATGTTTTTATTTTGAAATCTGATCCGACGGTGCCTAAATCTAGTGGT
>DHGE01000142.1:6686-14600 GCA_002402635.1 Deferribacterales bacterium UBA4806 | reverse complement strand
TTCGCTGATTTCTCCTCTGTCGATGTAATCAGCTATCAATTGGGAGAGTGCCCTTTTAAATATTTCATTTTTTGGAATTATAGAGATAATATTGCTAGAATTAGATGCAAAACCAGCAAAATTAGATAAAATGTCCATTGTTGTTATAGAATTTAGATAATTATATATCCCTGTGAAGGAATTGTTAAATGAAAATGGCAACCCCATATGAAGACCGGGGAACAACCTTGCAATTGCTAAAGTTGAATATAGAAGAGACATGTCCGATAGATATATTATTAAGTTTAACCTGTCACCAAAGTTGTTCAACAACTCCTTAAAACCATTTTCAATATCAATAAAATTGGAAGTAACATCACCGTCTGTATTTGTTTCACTGATTCCCCTGTAATTTCTAAAAGTACCTATATGTAATTGTGTAACTATGTTATTACTTTTAAACAAATCTAATAGAAAATATGTCATAAATGATTGAAATTCCTTAACATCAACTGAAGTTAATGGTTCTTGTCTGATTGTTTTTGAATAGATATAAGCTGCCTTCAAATCGTCTATATATCTAAAATGAGGTTTAAATATATTAATAACAGAAGTGGTGCAACCAAATTCTATGAAATATTTTATAATTTTTTCTATCATTTCTTTATAACCTGAAAAATGTGTAGAATCAGTGCTGTATTTAGAATCTAGTTCGTTAATGTAATTAATAAATTCTGGAGAATCAATCTCTAATAATTTATTAATTGCCAGTACAGGTGAAATTTTAAATTGAGTTTTTTGATTTTTTAATTGTGAAAGTGTAACTGTAGGGTCACAGGAAAAGTAGAGCATTTTAACATTTGCATATTCTAAGATTTTATTTGGATAAAAATCTGTGCTTTGCAGTTTTTCGATTGATTTATTCCAAATTAATTCAGCATTGGATTCATCTATTCTCTCGTTAATTCTAAGAATATGTTTCAAATTGAAGTAAACTAACTGATAAATAGGATTGCCTCCAATTTGAGGAAAAATTGATGCAAGTTTTTTCCATTTATCTTTATTTGGTTTATTTCCTGAGATATAGTCTTCGCTTATTCTTTTTCTTCTCATAAGTTCCCATATATGATGATCAGTTGCTGCAAAAAAATCCCAAATATCAGTAAATTGTTTATTGCTCACGAGGGTAATTAAGGGTATTTTATTATATAAATCTACCAAAGGAGCATTTTTAACAGTAAGGTAAATATCTTTTGCTGTTTTGGAAGTTAACAGATAATTGTCAATATCCAAATATTTCATTCTTCTATCCTCAATGTCGTTATAACATTAAAAACGTTAAATATAAATGGAAATTTATTAATAGTAAGAGGTTATTACAATATCAACAGTAGCAAATTAAAGCTATCAAAATAAATTGTTTATTAATTTTCTCTGTAAGTTTACATAAATAATAATTCAGTATATAATTAGACAATAATTAATAGGTATAATATTTTATGAATAATATAAAGAATTGTGAAAAAATTCTAAAATTGTTCTATAATGAAAATAGGCTGCGAATAAGTTTTATGCTTCTCAATAGGCCTTTATGTGTCAGAGAGATAAATGAAATATTAGACATAACCTTATCTACTTTTTCTACATATTAGAAAAATATGAAATACAATGGAATTATTGAAGAGATTAAAGAGGGTGAGGGTGGTTTACAAATTAGTAAATTATGGCAACTTATTCAATTTTATAAACTTTTATAGGTTAAAGTTAAAGATGATCCTGTTGGTTGTCTTAAATGATAAAAGTAAACTTTTAGCTATTGAAAGACAAAATTTTATGTGCCGCTAATAGTAAAATTGTAATTAAAAAAATATGTAAGTTATTTGTCAAAGATTTCGGATCTATCTACAATGATAACTTCAATGAAAAACTTGTACTGAAGAAGCTTTGAAATTTATATATTATAATATATAATATCTGACTAAGATTACGAAATTCCCATGATATGGCAATGTAGAATCAAAAAATTTATATTTTACAGTTTCTTTCTGGATAACCTATATTAATTATCTGTCAATAATTAATATAATGAAATGTTTATTTATAATAAAAACTGTGATAATTTAAAGAATATTAAAAGGGGGTAAAAAAAATGGTAAAAGGCATTATAACGCCTGTTGTTACATTGTTAGATGAAAATAAGAAAATAGATTGTAATTCAAATAAGTTGCTTATTAAAAGACTGATTGATACAGGTATCAATGGAATAGTTTTGCTTGGCAGTACTGGCGAATTCCCTAGTTTATCATTTGAAGAAAGAAAATATTTTGTTGAATTTGCATTAAAGTATATTAATAGCCACATATTTACCATTGTGGGCATTTCAAGTACAGTTTTAGAAGAAACAGAATCTTTAATTAGATTGGCTGAAAAGTATAAAGCATCTGCTGTTATGGTTATTGGACCCTATTACTTTAGTATGGATGAAGAAGGGTTGTATAGCTATTTTTCTCATATTGCTAAACTTACAGATCTCCCTATAATTCTTTATAATTTTCCGGATAGGAACAATATAAATTTATCTCCAGAACTAGTATATAGATTAGCAAATGATTATATAAATATTGTAGGGATTAAGGATACTGTTGATAATATTAGCCATACGAGAAAGTTTATTCAACACTTTAAGGCGTTTAAAAGGGAGTTTTATATTTATTCTGGCTTGGATGAGTATTTAATACCTAACCTTATTTGTGGTGGTAGTGGCGGCATATGTGGTTTATCTAATATAACTCCTAAGCTTTATACAAATATTTTTAATGCTTTTAATGATAAAGATATGGACTGTCTTATGAGACTGGAGAGAAAATTAATGATTTTGTTGGAACTATTTGAAATAACAAATCCTTTTACAATATCAATTAAATATTCTTTGAAATTGGCAGGTCTTGATATAAAACCAATAGTGAAATATCCAGATGTAAAAGTTAGCGAGGAACAATCAAAGAAAATAAAAATAATTATAAACGAGTTAAAAGATTTTATATAAAATTAATTGTAGGGGTAATAATATATATGGATCTATTAAAGACACCATAACTTTAAACAATGGGAAGAAAATGCCTTGTTTAGGGTTAGGAGTTTATAAGGCAAGTGAAGGTGGGGAGGTTGAAGAAGCAATTAAATATGCTCTAAAGATTGGTTATAGATTATTTGATACTGCTGCAATTTACTTCAATGAGACTGGTGTAGGTAAAGCAATTAACCATAGCGCTGTTGCTCGTAATGAAATATTTGTTACAACAAAATTATGGAATGATAGGCACGGATTTAATGAAACTTTAAAAGCCTTTAATGAAAGTATTAATAAACTAAATATGGACTATGTTGATTTATATCTTATACATTGGCCAGTGGGTGGTAAAATTGTTGAAACATGGAAGGCCTTTGAAAAACTGTTTAATGAAGGTCGTACATTATCCATAGGTGTTAGTAATTTTCTAGAGCACCATCTAAATGATCTTATAGATTCTGCGGAAATTATGCCAGCTGTTAATCAAATTGAGTTTCATCCATATTTGCAACAAAAATCACTTGTTAATTATTGCAAAAATAAAGGAATTGTAGTTGAAGCTTGGTCTCCTTTAGCAAGAGGAAGAGTCTTCTGTGATCCAACAATAGAAGATCTTGCTAAAAAGTATGGTAAGACACCTGCTCAGATAATTTTAAGATGGGCATATCAATTGGGTGTAGTTATTATTCCAAAATCTGTACATCAAAATCGCATAAAAGAGAATGCTACTATTTTTGATTTTAAAATAGAATACGATGATATGAAAAAAATAGAGAGTTTAGATAAAGGTGAAGAGGGCAGGTTTGGTGCACATCCTGATAACTTTTGATAAATAATGATGAAACCTGTTTTAGCATTAACAATAGGCGATCCAGCAGGTATTGGACCGGAAATTGCAGTTAAAGTAGCTATAAGTAAACAAAATCTGTATAGAAACAATTTAATATTATTTGGTTCGGTATCTATAATAACCCATTATTTAAAGTTGTTAAAATTACCATCAAATATAAATGTAATTAATAAAGTATCTGAATGTAGGAGTAATGCAATCAATATTTACGAAGCATATAAAGTCAATCTAAAGGATATAAAAATTGGAGAGATTTCATCAATATGTGGAAGAGCATCTTTTTATTATTTAAATTCAGCGATTGAATGGGCAATGGCGGGTCAAATTAATGGAATTATCACTTGCCCTATAAATAAAGAGGCGATGCATTTAGGAGGTTTTAAATATAGTGGTC
This sequence comes from Deferribacterales bacterium UBA4806, assembly GCA_002402635.1. Classification (GTDB taxonomy): domain Bacteria; phylum Chrysiogenota; class Deferribacteres; order Deferribacterales; family UBA228; genus UBA228. The sequence continues at coordinate 10,307 of DHGE01000142.1, read as the reverse complement.
ATACAGAAGTTTTGGCAGAAAAGACAAAAACCCAAGAGTTTGCTATGGTTTTACTTTCTGATGATTTAAATATAATACATGTTACAACGCATGTCCCTTTGAGAAAAGTACCAGATCTTATAAAGAGAGATAATATACTAAAAACTATTCGATTAGCTGATTTAGCAATGAGATTATTAGGGAAAATAAAGCCAAAAATAGCTGTTAGTTCTTTGAATCCACACTCTGGAGAGGGGGGGCTTTTTGGTTATGAGGAACATAAAGAAATAAGACCAGCAATTTTACAAGCAAATATAGAGCAATTTAATGTACATGGCCCCTTTTCTCCTGATACGATATTTTATAGGGCAAGAAATGGAGAATTTGATATTGTAGTTGCCATGTACCATGATCAAGGACATATTGCAATGAAACTCATACACTTTGATAATTCTGTTAATTATACAGTGGGGCTCCCATTTATTAGAACTTCAGTAGACCACGGAACTGCTTTTGATATAGCTGGTACACTTACAGCGAAAACATCAAGCTTAGAAAAGGCCATTGAATTTGCAATAAGAATATATAATAATATGAGCAAATTGTAGAGATATACTATCTTTCTGTAGTATTTAACCAATATTATATAGCTTTAATAAATTTATTGACAATAATTTAATAAAAGTGTTTATTATGAGAAATTTAAGATATAGTATTAATTGAAAGAAATTTAATTAATTCTCAGGGAGGCTATATTATGTTGTATAGATTAGTTCTATTATTTATTTTTTTAATGTCATTCCCAGTAACATTTATCTTTTCTGAGCCTTTAAATCAGGGAATTGGAAGTAGCTCAGTAGGTAATACAAAAGTTGAAAAGAACATTTATGGGCAATTGCCTACAGGGGAAAAGGTATATCAATATGTAATAACAAATGAGAATAATATTTCAATAACATTAATTGATTATGGAGCAACATTAGTATCAATAAAAATGCCTGACAGAAATGGTAATGTGGAAGATATTGTTTTAGGTTATGATAATTTAGAAGGTTATATAAATGACAATGCAAACATTGGTGGAACAATCGGTCGCTATGCTAATAGAATAGCAAATGGCAAATTTACAATCAATGGACAGACCTACACACTGGCAAAAAACGATAATGGTATAAACCATATTCATGGTGGTATAAAAAGATTTAATAAGGTATTATGGGAGGGAGAGGAATTTGATAATGACAATGAAGTCGGTGTTAAATTCCATTATTTGAGCAAAGATGGTGAAGAGGGATATCCTGGCAATTTAGATGTGTATGTGACATATATATTAGGTAATGATAGATTAACAATAAATTACGAGGCAACAACAGATAAACCGACTGTCATAAATTTAACAAACCACAGTTATTTTAATCTTCGTGATACAGGGATATCAAATGTGCTTGATCAGCATGTAACAATAAATGCTGATAAATATACACCAGTTGATAATAATCTGATACCAACAGGTGCAATTGAAAGTGTTATTGGTACGTCCCTTGACTTTACAAGCTGGAAGGCAATAGGCAGAGATATAGATAAGGTTTCACCTGGTTATGATTTCAATTATGTATTAAATAAAGTTGCAGATGGTGAATTAACTTTAGCTGCTGCTGCATATGATGCTGAAACTGGTCGGGAGTTAACATTATATACTACTGAACCTGGAGTACAATTTTATACGGGAAATTACCTTGATGGAATAAAAGGTAAATATGGTGTAACATATAAAACACATCATGCCTTTTGTTTCGAACCGCAGAACTATCCTGATTCCCCAAATCATCCTGAATTTCCATCAACACTGTTAAATCCGGGGCAAACTTATAAACAGACTTCTATTTATATATTTTCAGTTGATTAATCGTAATAAATAGTGAGGAGGTATATATGAGTAATGCCATAATTAGATTAAGCGGAATTGATTGGTTTATCATAGTATTTTACTTTGTTTTTATCATAGCAATTGGTTTTTATGTGAAAAAATTTGCAAAAACTGGAGAAGATTTTTTCCTAGCAGGTAGGCGTAATTCATCATTAATAGCAGGGCTCGCTTTTTTATCAGCAAACTTAGGTTCCCTAGAAATACTAGGTTGGACTGGTGCAACATTGAAATATGGCATTTTAGTCTGTCACTGGTATTGGATAGGGGCTATTCCTGCCATGCTGTTTTTAGCTCTTTTTATGATGCCTTTTTATTATCATAGTAAAATAAAATCTATACCAGGATACCTTAAGCATCGTTATGATGAAAGGACGAGGGTTTTATCTGCAATAGCTTTCTTAATTATGACACTTTTAATGTCGGGTATTAATATGTATTTGATGGCTCTTGTTTTTAGATCTGTTTTAGGTTGGAACTGGGATATATCAATGTGGGTTTCAGCTATTACAATTGCTATATATGTAACATTAGGTGGTTTGCTCTCAGCCATTTTTACAGAAGTTGTACAATTTTTTCTTATATGGTTTGGACTCTTTTTGATTCCCTTTTTGGGTTTAATTGATGTTGGTGGTTTTTCTGCACTTTTTGAGAATGCTGATAAAACATTTCTATCTTTGTGGTCATCGACTTTTAATCCAGCAGATAATCCTATGGGTGTTCACTGGTTGGGGATTGTTATTGGTCTGGGGTGGGTGCTCTCATTTGGATACTGGACAGCAGACTTTTTAGTTGTTCAGAGAGCCTTTTCTGCAAAGGATCTTAACGCTGCCAGGATGACCCCTGTCATCGCATCTTTTTTCAAGATGGCTTTGCCATTTATAATCGTTGTTTCTGGTTTTGTAGCCTTAAAGTTAATCCAAACAGGTGATTTGAATCTGTTGGTTGAAGGAGGTAAAACTAATTACGATTCAGCTCTTCCTATGCTTATGACACGTTATTTTCCTAGTGGTTTGTTAGGTTTAGGTGTTACTGCTCTTTTAGCAGGTTTTATGGCTGGTCAAGCCGGAAACATTTCAGCATTTAATACTGTGTGGACCTATGACTTATATGTTTTACTTAGGAGGAAAAAAGTATCAGATATTCATTTAGTTTGGATGGGCAGAATTACAACTGTAGTAGGGGTTTTACTTTCAATTTTAATTGCTTACTGGGTAAGACAATTTCCTACAATTATGGATTTTATACAGGCTATTTTTTCTTGGGTCAATGCACCGCTTTTTGCAACACTTTTACTTGGAATGTTCTGGAAGAGAACAAGTCCAGCAGGAGCTTTTTGGGGTTTACTTTGTGGTATGATCACATCTTTTTCATTGTTTTTAGGTATGAGAAGCCATGTTTTAGATAATTTCCTACACTTGATTACTTTTTCTTTTAATCCTTCTGATATGAGTAAGAATTTGTGGCAGGCTTGGTGGGGATGGTTTATCTGCTTGGCTGTAACAATTATAGTAAGCCTTTATACTAAAGGCAAGAGTGATGAAGAATTGGTAGGACTTGTCAAAGGCTTGACTGAGGAGTCTACTTTGGGAAAACCACCATTATATAAAAGTCCATATTTATGGGCAGCTATTTCGCTACTTATATTTATATTTTTAAATATTTATTTCTGGTAGGAATTATAATGATAGAATAAATTTTTAAATTAGGTTAAAATA
>DHGE01000142.1:4816-6643 GCA_002402635.1 Deferribacterales bacterium UBA4806 | reverse complement strand
AAATAATGGATGTGATAAATAAACTATTAAAAGAGGAGTATCCTTGAAAGGTTGTATAGTAAATTGTTTGAAAGAATCTATAATTAATAATTATGGTAAAAACAAGTGGAGTGAGATAGTAGTTGGAATTAACATTCCACATATTATTATTGATACCTCTAACATGGATGATTCTATTTTTATGGAAGTAGCCAACAACACACAGTCAATTTTAAATATAACTTATGAAAAACTATATGATATATTTGCAGAGCATTGGATATTCTCTTATGCACATAAAATTGGTTTTGCTTATTTTTTAAATAAATACAGCTCATCGAGAGAAGCTCTTCCTGAAATGGATAGAATTCATAAAGTAGTGACAATAAACGTTTTGGGTTCGAATCCACCATCATTTAAATGTACATGGTTAGATAACAACATTCTTCTTATTGAATATATCTCTGATAGAAATTTAATCGATTTGTGTATAGCACTCATTAAAGCTATGAGTAAATATTACAAAGATAATGTGGAAATCGAAAAGCTAGAAAATAACAAATTACAAATACATTTTCATAATGATTAATAATTATTAATCATAAAAAATATTATTTAATTATTTTACTGTATCAATGACTCGCCTAAGTGAGTCTGCTGGATCTTCAGGGGTAATATCTCTTTGTGGAGCTGCAAACATCTCAAAGCCAGCCATGAACTTTCTAACAGTGCTTGATCTTAATAGAAGTGGGTTAAAGTGAAAATGTATGTGTCAGTAATTGTTTTCTACGTTTCTTTCTATTGGTGCATAATGTAGACCAAAACTCAAAGGCATTATAATATTAAAAGGCTTATCATATACTGATATGATAATTTTAAACGTTTTCAGCAAGTTCTAACTTTGCTATGTCGTTGAAGGCTTTGAGTGAGTTTATATGTTTTTTGGTAGTATCATAGTTTCAAAAGTTCAAGTTGCCCAGAAAGGAATGTAAATGATCCAATTTGCATTTTCAAAGACTATTCTGTCTTTCCCATGTAATTCATAGGCCACTACACTGCATAATAAACATTGAGTATGTTTTTGATAGTATTCTTTCTGATTTGTTGGTTCTTTTTCAATTTCATTAGGAATAAAATCAGTTCCCCGAATTTGACAATGAGGATGGGGATTACTGTTGCCGACACCACCTCTATTTTCAAATATTTGAACGTATTTGATAAAATTATTATGTAGCTCATCAATTTCATTTACCATGCATCAATATCAAAACATTTAAATATTAATTCAAGTTGAGTTAGATCTGAAAGGTCACATGGTAAAATATACCACTTTTTACAAATTCACTATGTCCGTAATTGAGATTATATAAACAAATAGTAGAGTAATTTAAATTAGATAAAATCTTGTTAACGTGGGAGCCAATGTAGCCGGCACCGGCCACTACTAATATACATTTTTTTCCTATAGCCACTGATAAACAACATTTCTAATATTTTTATATTACTCAATTTTGCTTTTTCGAGATATATAAAATAAAAATAATGAAAATATTGTCATAAACAAACCCCACCAAAGAGATGGATTATACTCAGATGTAGCAGTAACGTTTTCTGGTTTAATAAAATAAAAAATTCCTAAAAGTAATACAATAATTCCATAAATACCTATTATTGCACCTACCCACTGCCATAGTCTCATAAAATCCCCCAAATAATTATTTTAAACAATTAAGTTATTGCGTAGCTTATAAAAATAGTATATAAAAAATTATGATTTGTAAATCAAAATAATTATGACTCTGATGTTTATTTATAATCATACAAATAATAGAAAGAACTAATATTTGT
>DHGE01000142.1:1093-4808 GCA_002402635.1 Deferribacterales bacterium UBA4806 | reverse complement strand
AAAAAAATATAAATTATTTGTACATTATAATAAATAGAGGTAAAAATGAAGTGTTTAATAATTGGAGATAGAGGAATTCCAGAAACATATTTCCTTAAAAAAATGAAATATCTTGAACAATATGGTGTAGTGTTTACTACGGTTAATTTAGATAAATCTATGGATGATGCTGCATTTTATGCACATTTAAGAAGAATTGAAACACAGGGTCCTGAGGGTATAAAAATAAATAACGAAATATTAAGGGAAATTAAAGATGCAGAAATTCTTGCCATTCATTGGGCTCCAGTTAATAAAGAGCTTTTAGAGAATGCAAAAAAACTAAAGATAATTGCACTTTCAAGAGCTGGTTTTGAAAACATCAATTTAGGAGTTGCAAAAGAAAAGAATTTATGGATCGTAAATGCACCAGGCAGAAACAAAGAGGCAGTTGCGGATCATGCTATAACTTTGTTTTTGGCAGCAAGGAGACGAATCCCATATATTCATAACAATATATTAGATGGAAATTGGGAAAGTTTTTATCCAGAAAAGGATTTACGGAACATGATAGCAGGTGTAATTGGCTTTGGCAATGTTGGCAAGGAAACTGCAAAGTTATTAAATGGTCTGGGATTAAAAGTTTTAGCTTATGATCCCTTTGCTGATAAAGATGAGATGAAAAACTATAACATAGTAAAGGTAACTATAGATAAACTATTGGAAGAATCAGATGTAATATTCATGCATGCTAGAATGAGTGATGAGAATAAAGGTATGATCAATATGGAGGCTTTCAAAAAAATGAAGAAAAGGCCAGTATTTGTAAATAATGCTAGGTCAATGCTTGTATATACAGATGCTTTAGTAACTGCTTTGGATGAAAAATTAATATCTGCAGCAGGTTTGGACGTTTTTGATGAAGAACCTCTACCAAAAAATAGTCCACTTCTAAAGTTTGATAATGTTGTATTAACACCACACTGTTCTAATACAATAGAAAGCCTTATGTATAATGGTCCAGCTATTATTGCAAGAGAAATTGAAAGCATATTAAAGAACAAAAAGGCCACTTTTGCTATTTTAAAGCCTGACAGTTAATCAAACAAGACTGATATTTGACAATTTACAGATGACTAATATGTAAATTGATGTACTATTTTTAATTACATTATTTTAATAAATAAGGCATAAAATAATACTCTAGTATTAAATATTATAATATAATATGATATAATAAATTTTGAACTAATTAGAGGGGAATCTGTATGGAAAATAATATTTTTTATGAAGCCTTCATTAATAGCCAGGAAGCGATTCTCATAGTAGATAAAGATAAAAATGTTATAGCTTCCAATAGAGCTTTTGAAAAACTTACTGGTTATAATTGTAAGGAAATTGAAGGCAAAAATCTCTTTGATATGGAATTATTAGGATCTGTTACTTACAAGGTTAAGAATATATGGAACGATCTTGAAGAACAGGGTTATTGGCAAGGAGAACTATTTTTAGGGAAAAAACTGGGAGTTTCTATCCCAGTTTGGGCACAATTTCAATATGTTGAGAAGGATGGGACAATTTTATATCTTGTGACTGCGCTGGATATAAGTCAGCAAAAAATGATGGAAAACTCTATAGATTTTTTAAAGAATTATGATGCACTTACAGGATTACCTAATAGAAATCTTTTGAATGATCGCGTAAAAGTTGCTGTCGCAACGGCTAAAAGGATGAAGGTTAAAGTTGGAGTTCTTTACTTAGATATAGATAATTTTAAAATGATTAATGACAATTTAGGTGTGCCTTTGGGAGACGTTCTCTTACAAAAATTTACAAAAAGAATTTCCATTTTGTTTCGAGAAACCGATACTTTTGCTAGAATTGGAGGAGATGACTTTGTTTTAGTCTGCTTTGGCATGAACTATAATAATGAACTGCTTGTTATTATTAATAGAATAAGAGAGAGCCTCGAAAAGCCTTTTTATGTTTTTAACAATAAAATAAATCTTACAATAAGTGTGGGAGCAAGTATTTTCCCTGATGATACTGATGATCCTTATAAATTAATATCTTATGCTGAAGCAGCTTTGGAAACAGCTAAAGATTACGGACGCAATACCTATATTTTATATAGACCTAAGGAACATGTTGAAATAAAAGATGACTATACTCTTTTGTCAAGGATTGGAGATGCTGCAAAAAATAATGAATTTATTTTATATTATCAACCGAAAGTATCTTTTGAATCAGACAAGATTGTTGGCGCAGAAGCATTAATAAGATGGCAACACCCAACAATGGGACTTGTGTCCCCAATGCGTTTTATTCCACTGGCAGAGACATATGGTTATATCAAAGAAGTTGGTGAATGGGTTATTGATAAAGTATGTCAGCAATTATCATATTGGTCAAAAAGAGGTATTAATATTGAAAATATTTCAATAAATATATCACCTATACAATTCAGTGATAAAAGGCTTAAAGATTATATTGAAGATAAAATAAATCTGTATAATATTAATCCTTCACATTTGGAATTAGAGCTTACAGAGTCTATGGTTATGAGGAATTTTGAATTAAGCCTAGAAATCATTAATTCATTAAAAGCAATAAATATACTATTATCTTTAGATGATTTTGGCATAGGATATTCGAGTTTAAGTTGTATATCAAAATTGCCATTTGATATACTGAAAATAGATAGAACCTTTATTATGGATATAGAAAAGAATCTACAGAGTAAAAAAATTATCAATATGATAATAAATCTTGCTAAAACACTAGGATTGAAGGTAATAGCAGAAGGAATCGAGACAGAAATTCAGTATAATATGTTAAAAGAAATGAGTTGTGATGAGTTTCAGGGTTATTACTTTTCTAAACCTCTTACAGTTGAAGAATTTCAAGCTAAATGGATTAATAATAAAAAAATATAAATATTAGCTAAACCACTTGAGGGTAAAAAGAAAATATGTTTAAAAGATATAATATAGCAGTTGTTGGTGCAATGGGACTTGTTGGTAGTGAAATAATAAAATGCTTAGGTAAAAGTAATATACCTGTTGACCAATTAAGGCCCTTAGATATAAAGGAACACGAGAACGAAATATTAAGATTAGATCATTCAAAATACAAAGTATTAGAATCTAAACCAGAAAATTTTGTAGATATTGATATTGCTTTTTTTGCAGTATCGAAAGATGTAAGCTTAAAACTGGCGCCAATTGCTGTTAGTAAAGGAGCTCTTGTTATAGATAATAGTGTAGCATTTAGAATGGATCCAGAGTGTCCACTTGTAATACCAGAGGTTAACCCCGATGATGTAGAGTTGCACAAAGGTATAATAGCTAATCCCAATTGCTCAACTATCCAAATGCTTGTTGTTTTAAAGACAATTCATGATTATGCTAATATTAAGAGAATTGTTGTTTCTACGTATCAAGCTGTGTCAGGTTCAGGGAAAATTGCCATTGATGGCTTATTGGAAGAAACAAAGGTATATTTACATAATGAATTTATCAATTGCCCTATAGTCTATAAATATCCTATTGCCTTTAATTGTATTCCACAAATAGATATATTTGATGAAGATGGATTTACATTTGAAGAACATAAAATGATAAATGAAACAAAGAAGATCTTACATAATAATGATATTGAAGTGAATCCAACATGTGTGAGAGTCCCTGTGGTTTATGGACATTCTGAATCAGTAAATATAGAAACTGAAAAGCAT
>DHGE01000142.1:0-1052 GCA_002402635.1 Deferribacterales bacterium UBA4806 | reverse complement strand
ATAAAGATATCACAATGGTTGGTAGAATTAGAGAGGATAAAACTGTAAAAAATGGTTTGAATATGTGGATAGTTTCAAACAATATCAGAAAAGGTGCTGCATTAAATGCTGTTCAAATTGCAGAACTTGCTATTAGGAAGGGACTTATATAATACTAAGAAAATTTTGCTTCTTCTCGGTTGCAGATTTTAATAAGTAGATATATCCTGACACAAAACTTTGAACACTCCCCACTCACGGCAACTGAGGTAATTAATTAAGATAATCGGTGAGTTTTCTTTTTAGAGCTTTCTTTTTTAACTTCATTAAAGCTCTGGATTCAACCTGTCTGACTCTTTCTCTACTTATTGCAAGTGCCTGTCCTATCTCCTCTAATGTCTTTGGGACTTCACCATTTAAACCAAATCTCCACACAACAATCTTTTTTTCCCTTTCTGGTAGCTCTTCTATAATATCATTCAGAGATTCAGTTAATGTTTTGTGTATTATTGAATCTTCTACATCCTGTCTATTTGATTCTAAAAAATCTATGAACGATCTATCTTCACCATCTTTTATAGGTGCTTCTAACGAGAGATAATTTCTTGAAACTCTTAAAATATTTTCAATATCATCCTCACTTATATCAAGATATTCAGCTATTTCACTAGATTTAGGCTCTCGACCTAATTCTTTTGTCAATGTCTCAATAGCACTATTTATTTTATATAGGATACTAGCTTGTTTTATTGGTAGTTTAACTGTTCCTGATTGCTCCGCTAATGACTGAATTATCGATTGCCTAATCCACCACACTGCATAAGAAATAAATTTTACCCCCTTGTCAGGATCAAATCTTTTTGCTGCCTCTAAGAGGCCAACATTACCTTGATTTATTAGGTCGACCATTGGTATACCTGAAATCTTGTATCTGTTTGCAATAGTAACTACAAATTTCAGATTAGATAGTACTAGTTTTTCTAATGCTTTTTTATTTCCCTTTTGTATTTCCTTACCAAGCTTATATTCCTCTTCTCTGCTCAATGGATGGTGTTCAGATATTTTTTGTAAAT
>DHGE01000071.1:2581-4487 GCA_002402635.1 Deferribacterales bacterium UBA4806 | reverse complement strand
AAAATGCTTGCAAGATTTGTGCAGGATAATTTAGCAAAACATATGAATGCTAGTAGTTTAGGAGTTAAACAGGCTCCATTTTATGTTTTGGTTGGTGCAACTATGCCAGCTATTTTAGTAGAAGCTGATTTTCTCTCTTCCAGATCGGTTGCAAATAAATATAAAGAATTAAATTACAGGAAGAAAGTTGCTAAAGGAATTTTTGATGGAATTCTCTTATATATTAATAAGTATAATGGAAAAAAATAGTGAATTTGTTTTTGAAAAGATTATTTCTTTACCTTGGATTTTTGATATTTTTATTCTTTATAGGTATTAATGTAATTGCATATTTTTACGGTCCAGTATTAATTTCTAAATTTTCAAAAAATGCCGTAACAGTTGAAAAATTTCAATATCCCCTGTTTCCTTTTTATATGAGTGTAAAAGGGTTAAAAATTTCTAATGATAATTTATTGATTAGCATAGGAAAAGCTAATTTAAATTTAAATAGTTTACATTCAGTGTTTAGAGGGGAAGGCTTTTTGAATATTGCAATTAATGAAGCATCTATGGATATTTGTGAAGCTGAAGATAAACCGGAGTCTAATTTAAATATATTTGAATATTTGTTATTATTTAACTCAATAAATATATATAACAGTCATATTCATTATAAGGGTACCCTCGAAATAATGGTACCTATTGAAATTGCTTCTATTTCGCTTGATCAAGAAAACTTCTATTTTCTGTTAGATAATGTTTTATTTAAAAAAGGTGATATGAGTGAAAAATTGAAAATTGCCTTAAAAGGAGGAATTAATAGGGATAGTATTTACATTGAAGAAGGTGGCATTAAAGGGGAATATATAGATTTAAATATAAAATTGTTAGAAAAGGAAAAACATGAAAAAGCAATAAGGGGGTATTTTAATAGTGAATTTTTAAAACTATTTGATGTAAAAGCAGAGGGAGGCTTATATCTTAAGGGACATTATAAAGATAAAGAACTCCTTTTGAATTATGAAGCAAATATTGTTGTGAGTGATAATAATATTATTAGTAAAGGTAGTTTGGTAAGTAAAAAAGGAAGAATTAATATAAACAATAATCTTACTTTTAATGGAAAAAATATAATCACGAATAGTGAATATATTTATAGGAGGGATTTAATACTTGGAGATGTTACACTGCATGATTATGAAATTTTAAGGAAAAATCCCTTTCACTATAAAATAGATCTTAAAAAGAAAAATTATATTATACACAATAGAGTAACCTTAGAAGAAAAGTATTCATTTGAAGGTAAGGGTAGTTTTAACAAGAAAGAAATTGTTATCAAACATCTAGCTGTCAAATCAGATTCAACCTCTATTAATGCCAATGGACTAATTTCTTATGAGGGGTTAAAGGGGGAAATTGAAGGATTTATAACTAATAATAGGGATATAATAGAATTATTAAAAAGTGAAAACCATAACATCTCTATTAATGGTGCCTTTAACTTTAGCAAATGGGATAAAAATGGGCAAATTAATATAAATTTTGATAAGAGTTTACTGAGCAATGTTGATTCCATAAAGGTTGCTATTAAAGGTAGAGAAACTTACAAATGTTTAATGACAATTGCTATGAGATATGGCCTAATAAAATTAAAGGGTGAATTTTTAAATTTAAATAAATGGAAATTTGATTATTCATTGCAGAGAGTAGAATTTAGAGAGTGGAATGGAAAAAAGTTTAAAAAACCTTTACAAATAAATGGGTTTGGAATAGTACGCTTTGATAATAATATGAATTTAAATGGAGTCGTTAATATCACAGGGCTAGCAGATAAACCTATCTATTTAACCCATAGCTATGGGGATGGTAAATTAAAATTGATTGCTAAGGATATATTAATATTGCTACTAGATAAATATAATGG
>DHGE01000071.1:0-2574 GCA_002402635.1 Deferribacterales bacterium UBA4806 | reverse complement strand
TTTGACAGTGTTCATATAGGAAACTTACCTTTTAATGTTTCCGGTTATTTAGATCTTAACAAATATATATTAAATGCTACTATAAAGAACAATTCTATAAATTATCCGATAAAAGTGAGCTTAACTTCCGATCTCATTTTTAAAGAAGGTATGTTTAGTACAAAAGGCCAAATAGAGGCCAAGGAACAATATAAAATAAATTGTAGGCTTAAGGAGAGTGGTGATAATATTTATTTAGACATCTTCAATATTCAATCCCATAGCACAGATATAAAGGCTTATGGTGACATTAAAGAGAATAGCTTTGATATAAATATAAGTGGAATAATTAATAATAACAGAGATGTTTTATCAAAAATTAATTTAAAGCATTCAATCAATCTTAAAGGTAATGTGGAGATGAGAAATAATCTTGTGCAATACCAAACGGATATCTTTTTTAAACAGAATATCTTTACATTTAATAATATAAAGTCAAGTGGTGAATTTAATGTTAAAAATAGAAATATTAAAACAAATACAACTATTCAATCAAAATATGGTAAAGTTAATTTAAAAGCTAATAAAAAATTATCAAATCCTCTTTATTTTAGTCTAAATGCTGAAAAATTAAATTCAGAGATAATTGAAAAAATTGGAAAGATAAAATTAGAAGAGCAAGGATTTATTTCAGCATCCATTAATGGGGAATATAGTGACATAATAAAGTTTAAAGGGGATGTGGAAGTTGAGAAATTATTTCTTAATAAAGGAAGGTTATTATTTAATTTTAATGATGACTTATTCACAGTAGACAGTTTATCCTTAGATGATGAAATATTGCATAAACCTGTTTCCTATTCTTTCAAAGATAAGTACTTAAAAGTATTTGTAGATATGGATTTGTTGCAGAATAAATATATTAGAGCCAGAGATGTATATATCGACGTTAAAGGGCCAATTGATTCATTAGATATAAGGAGTCATTTTTATATAGATAAAACCTCTATTGGAACAATAAATGCCCAGGCTAATGGGAGCCTTGATGATCTTAGAGTATATGTAAAAAGTGACAATTTGACTGTGGACACCAAATATTACAAAAAGGGGAAAGAAGGCTACATGGATGTTTTCTTTTCATATGGAGGTATAATAAAAGGAGAAATTCCTTTTTCTATTGGTAAAAACATAGATAACGAGATTAAAGTTACATCAAATAAATCAAGTATCTCATTGTATGAAAAAAATAAAATATATATTGAAGATTTGAGATTTTTAGTAAAAAAGGATGGTATAACTAATCTAAATTGTTTTTTAAGTAATGATTTTTTTAGTAATGTAGTACTTAGTGACATTACAATTGGATCAAAGGGTATAACGGGATTAGTAAATTTAAATAAGAGCATATTAAAATATAATGATATATTTAATTTGCATACAGAAGGTGAAATAAGTATTTCATATAAGTATTCTCATATGCCGAAATTAAAAGGGACAGTATTTGGTGTGGGTCTTTTGAACTATAAAGATGCTAGTATAAAGTTACCAATTAAACAATTTAAATTGGTGGCCCAGGATTATCATATAAAATTAAATGCACTCCTATATGAACTTGAATCCTGGCTCGAAGTAGATTATTCAACAGATGACTATACAAATTATCTCGATTCTGCATTAAGCATAAGAGGCGAACATATATATGTTAATAAATTGGGTTTTTCAGGTATTTTTGATGTTAATGTACAATATAATAAAAATAAAAGGGAATTAGCAGGTAATGTATTTATAGCCAAATCACATTATACTTTTGAAAATATCATTCAGGGTTCATCAGATACAAATAAATCTATTAATCTGCCTGTTTCATTAAATTTAAATATAAAAACTATTGAACCAGTTGTTGTTGAAAGTGAATTTGCCAATGCTAATGTTAATGTTAATCTTAAGGTATTATATCAAAAGGAATTAAAGTTACTGGGGGAAATAACAACAACTGATACAGAAGTTGTTATTGGTAGAGAAAAATTTGTAATATATGAAAATTACATTAGGTTTAGGGGTAAAATTGCTCCATACCTTTATTTAGAAGCAAGAGGGACGGGGGAATATAGCTATGTTATATTAAAAATCTATGGAACTTTACCAAATTATAAAATAGATATAATGAACCTAGACCCCAACAGTAGCACCTTTTATGAAACAGAGGCAGGATACAATCCTCAAAATTTATTTACCGATGTTTTTGCTGGGTTTTTATTAAATGATCTCTTAAAGGTTACTGAAAATGTTATAGGTATTAATAAAATTGGTTTTGAACAGAGAGCTGAGGGCGGTGAAAATGTAAACTATCTGAAAATTGGTAGGCAGTTTTCAGATAGATTTGAGGTGAAATACATAGTTGGTACCCAATCTCAGGAAGAAGAATCAGAGGTGATGATGGTTGGTGAATATATATTGTTAGACTGGTTTAAATTTTCGTTGTATTCACAAAATAGAGGTGGTTCTGGTGTTGGTTTTACTTTTTTTAATGATTTTTAATATATTTTTTGCCTTTAATACTTTAGCTTTTAAAATTGAAGGTAATGTTGACTATGA
>DHGE01000029.1 GCA_002402635.1 Deferribacterales bacterium UBA4806 | reverse complement strand
CTGAAATTGAGGTTTACGCAGTAGATGGCAATCACGGACGTCCGGCAGGAAAAGGCGAGAATCATAAAGATACAAACTTTGACAGAATATTTTACATGTGTTTGAAAAAGTGGTGCGAGAATCAGAAAAACATTAAAGTGTATATTTCTGAAAGTCCTACAATGTTAATACAGCATGGTGATTTTGTATTTGCTCTTAATCATTCCGATAGCTGTAAATCATGGAATGGGATTCCTTTTTACGGATTGGAAAGAATGGTTAGAAGGCTGCCTGATTTATACGGTATGATTATTCATTATTATTTAGGAGGACATCATCATCAGTCGGCGAATATTACAGATAAGATTTTAATGAATGGCTGTTTTCCCGGAGGCTCTGATTTGGCTATTAATAGAATGTCGATAAATAGTATTCCTTCGCAAAAGATATTTTATTTTCATCCTAAATATGGAATCAATAGAGAAAGTAATTTGTATTTAGATGAAGTGGTAAAGTTGAAAGCCGATAAAAATAGAATTTTTACTTCGTATAAATAAGGAGGGGAAATGAGTTACGAAGATGATTTTATATGGGAAGACGATAATGTAGGAATTGAAGGGTATATTGTCCAATGTGATAATTTAGAAGGAGAAACGGAGAAAGCTTATCTATTAACAATAGGGCCAGACGAATATTGGATTCCGAAAAGTCAATGCCAATTAGATAAAAAATCTTTAGAACTGATATTGCCGTTATGGCTAATAGAAGAAAAAGGATTAGAAGACTTTGTTGATTTTGATTAAGGAGTAAGAGATGAAAAGATTTTTATTTAAAAAATATAGAGTTTTAAGAAAGCTATATTTAATGTATGTTGATTTTATAGCTTATATTAATAGTATAGGAAAATTTAAGAATAAGGCCATTATAAAAATCAATAAGCAGAATAAGATTTTTTGGTCAAAAGAATCTAATTTAGACAAGAACAGAGATTTACAGATATTTAATGTTAGGAGGAAATCTATGGAAGATAAAGAAAAAGTGAAACAAAAACAGCTTGAGAAAAATAGAGAACAATTAATCAGGGAGCGGACTCCGATACATAGCAAGAATCCGAATAAAAACTGGTACGATAATTATGATAGAATATTTAAAAAGGAGAAATAAAATGAAAGTTTGGTTATGCGGTGCAGTTTTTGGTGGAAGCACTCCAGAAGATGTCGACTGGGGGTTCAATGGGATTTATCTTTTTAAAAAGTCGGCAATTAAGTCTTGTAAATTCCAGAATGATTTTATTGCTCCATTTAATCTTAATTTATTTAAAACAGATACTGGTGGGCATGAAGCTGAATTTATGAAAGACGTAGAATATCCTTTATGGGATAATAAAAAATATGAATTTAGAAGAAATGGAGAGGAGAAATAAAATGGCGGATATAAGAGAAAAGCTTGAAGACTTTAAAAAGAAGCTAAGACAGGCAAAAGAAAAGTACGATAGAGCAAAAGGAGCAAGAGACGAAAAGTTGAAAACATTAAAGGATAGTTTTGGCTTTTCGGATATAGGTAAAGCAGAACAAGAATTGGTTAAGATGAAAAAAAAGAAAAATAGTTTAATTGAAGACCGAGATGAAAAGATAAGTTTGTTTGAAAAAAAATATAAGGAAGTATTATCGTGAATACTCAAACAATCAATGATTTTGTTAAAGAGATAAATACAAAATATAAATTATTGAATGAGCAATTATCCTCTAAGCAAAAAGATATTGTTAATAGTAAACAATTATATAATGATTTAGTTGAGGCAAGATTAATTTTATCGGAGGCCTCAAGGGCAACTCAAATGCAATTTAAAGAGTTTGTTGAATCATTGGTTACTTTAGCAATACAAACTGTATTTGTTGATGAAGGGTATAAATTCTTGGTTGAGTTTGATTTAAAGTCTAATCACTCTATAATTAATTTATTAGTTCAGCAAGGAGATAAGGAGGCATATGTCCCCGAAGATGAGCAAGGCGGAGGCTTGTTGGATATAATTTCATTTGCCCTTAGAATAGTTTTATGGTCATTGGAAAAGCCAAGAAGTAGAAACGTCATTTTGATGGATGAGCCATTTAGGTTTTGCGGGGCATTAACCCCATTGGCTGCAAACATGATGAAGGAAATATCATTAGAATTAGGAATACAAATTATTGTAGTAACGCATAGTCAAGATTTAGAAAATATTGCCGATAGATGTTGGCGTATTAATAGAGTGAAGGGAGGGGAATCAATCGTACAGTTAATTGGCAATGAAGAGATTAAGGAAGTTAAACAAGAAAAAGAAATTAAAGCTAAAATAAAAAGGAGGAAATAATGATGGAAATAGTATTATGGGTGCTTGTAGCATTTACAGTTTTTTTGACATTTTGGAATTGTAGTACTGGAAAAGAAATTGATGAGTTGAAAGACATACAAGAAAGAAATGAAGCAATGTTTGAAGATTTAGAGGAAAGAATTGAAGATTTGGAATACGACGTAGAGAATTTAGAAGATGATTTTTATGAATTGTTAGAGGCATTAGGGATGGAAGTTAGAGAATACCCTGAAGAACGATGTATTGAATTTAAAGAAATTGAAAAAAAGAAAGGAAGGAAATAAATGGCAAAAGCAAAAGAAACAAAATCATTGGTAGAAGAAATAAACAAGCTTAAAGGGCTATTGGAAGACGCAATGATCGAAGCAGAAAAGTTCTCTGAAAAATCTGTAAATGTGGCAGGGGGTAGATGTAGAAAAGCATTACAGGATATTAAGAAAGAAATTAAGCCGATAAGGGATTTGATTACAGAGATTAAAAATAGCCGTAAAAAATAAATAAGAGATTAGGTAAGGAAAGTAAAAGGAGAATGGGACGATAATTGCAACCGAGATATTAATTAACTCGGCCAGAGGTTATTATCTGATACCTCACCTGCCTAGCTTTTTTAAAAGGAGAAAGTATGTCAATAATAGAGAAAGTAAGATCGGCAAAAAATACAAAGAATAGTTCATATGAATTAATTGGGCAAGAAATAGGAAGACTTGTAGACGAAAAGAATAGAGCTTATGGAGATAGCTTTCATAAATCAGGAGAAATATTAAAAATATTGTTTCCGAACGGAATTAAAATAGAGCAGTATGACGATATGCTTTATTTAATACGGATAATCGATAAGCAATTTAGGATTGCAACTTCAAAGAAAGCATTTGGAGAGAACCCTGCAAAAGATATAGCCGGATATTCAATTTTAAAGGCGGAAGAGTAGTTTCTATAAGGTTTGAAGTAAAAGTAGAGTACAAACGATTCTCAATAGAAATTTAACTATATTTAAGAGGTATTTAGATGAGGATTTTAATAGAACATAAAGATTTTATTACTTCATTAGACGAGGTAATGTCGGATTCTGAGGTCGATAAATTTTTTGAAAAGGCAACAGAAAGAAAATATACAAATAAAGAAACCTGTATAAATGATATTAGAAGGCTTTTAATGTTGTTTTGGAATGAAAAATTGAGAAGTATTTAAGGAGAATAAATGGATTACCCAGATATAATAAATGGTATATTTGAATTAGCTGGTGGATTTTTTATATTAAAAAGTATTATCAAATTAAATAGCGATAAAAAAGTAAGAGGCGTTCATTGGGTTCATGCTGCATTTTTTGCTTTTTGGGGGTATTGGAATTTATTTTATTACCCTTATTTGGGGCAATGGATTTCTTTTATTGGTGGTCTTGGAGTTGTAACAGCAAATACTGTTTGGTTAGGGCAGATGATTTATTATTTGAGGAGAGAAAAAACAAAAGAAATAGATTATTGTAAAGAATTTTCTAAATATATGAGGGATAAATAAATGAAAAAACTTTTCTTTGATTTAGATGGGGTGATTAGAGATTTGCATTCAATGATTAAAGGTTGGAACCCTCAATATTGGGATGATCCATTGCCAAATGGCGAATCAATATTTGATTATTTTAAAAGAAATCCAAGTCATTTAATATACGCGGAACCGACAGAATATTATAATATAATCCCAAAAGAGACAACTATTGTTACTTGTCAAGCAAAAGATTGGATTCCTTATACTGCAAGATGGGTAAAAATATACTTGCCGAAAGCAAATGTAATTTATGTAGATAATCCAGAAGAAAAGTTTAATTATCTTGATAAAGATTATTTGATAATTGAAGATTATCCTAAATTTAAAGATTATTCAAAAGTTATATTGATTGATCGGCCTTGGAATAAAAAAGTAAAAGGATGTTTAAGAATAAGTAAGCCAGAAGAATTAAGACAATTTATAAAGGATTTTTATAATGAATAAACATGCTTATTATGTAGAATTTTATGGGAAGAAATTAAAGATTACACTTGAAGCAGAAAGTATTGCAAAAGGAAAGGCGCTTATCAGAGATAAGATTATTTTCCATAAAATTGAACCTTTAGATTACAGCAATAATGCCTTAGAAAATTTAATGAATATTTTTGGTATAAAATTATGAAAATTCCTAGATTTAAAAAAGACGATTCAATTAATATTAAATGGCTTGATACTTATGACCCTGATTTATCTGCATGGGCTAATGATGAAGAAATTTTAGATGCAATAAAAAAGAAAGAGAATATTGCAATAGCAAAAAAGTCGAGGGTATTTTTATTGTAAGGATAAAAATTATATTTATATTTATGGAGACAAAGTTTTTGATATGTATTCAAGGGTTGCGGGGATACCAATTAATTGCATAATTGAAATTTCAAAAGGAAGGTGATTATGGAGAAAGACGAGAAAGTATTTAAGACTGAATGCATTAAATGGATTAATAAATTAAATATAAACGATTGGGATATTGGATATTTAATAGACAATGGATTAATAAATGATTTTAATAAAGCAAATGGTTATGTTATGCTTAATCCCGAAGGTAGAAAAGCAACTATTTGTCTTTGTAAAAATAGAGAGCAAAACGCAAGTATTGAAAAAATAGCCAAGCATGAATGTTTAGAAATATTATTAGCCGATATTGGCTTCCTATTGAAAAGATATTATAGTGAAGAAGTCATTGAGGATGAAACTCATAAAGTGATAAATAAACTTATGGTGGCATTATGAAATGCATACTAAAAAAATGTCCTGAATATAATAAATGCTTAAAAAAGAAAAATCCTTTTGCCGGGAATAAAATATGTAAAGGATATATTGAATATATCAATCAAGACTCGCAAACAAATAAAGGAACGCAATTTGAAATCCCATTTTCAGCTATTGGGTTTGAGGTTAAAATGGTAAGTGATGACATCAAAAATAATATTTTTAATAATAGCAATAAAAGCTTAAAGGAATTAATTATACAAATGTTCTTTTTTGATAAAGAGAAACCTAAATATATAAAAGAGAAACTAAACTGCAATATATCTTATGTTTATGAGATTATAAGAGAATGTAAAAATAGATTGTTAGAAAATAATAAAAAAATAATTGTTAAAAAAACGGGAAAATAGTATATAATAGATATATAAGAATAAGCAATAAAGGAAGGCGATTTATGAACATTGAAGAAATGAGTTTGGAAGAATTATCACAAAGAGTCTTTGTATCATTATCATCTTGGGGAATTGAAGGAACGAACGCATTTAATGAGTTACTTCGGCGCTTCACTGACCTTCAAGTAAAGGTGCAGGGGTTGGAGAAAATTTAACGATAAATGGTGGAGCAAACCGAGCAAAACACTTCACAGCATTTTAAAGGGCATAACAAGTGATATACCCACCGGGCTTTTGCTGGGTACAGGTATAAAAATGATACAAAGTGCAAATTATAATGCTACATTGAATGGGTTAGATAATAAAAAATAGAAGCATAATTGAATATTTTTTATAGTTGCCAAAATTATTTATAAGCTATAAGTATTTAATATTTATAGCTTTTTTATATATTGGCATTAAAAAAGAACTATAAATATATGTATATATAAGATAAAAGAGCTTTCCTGCCGCTCAAAAAAGGCGGGTATTTCTGCGAACCTTTAGTTGATACTAACAGGAGCAGTCAAAATCAGCACTGTAAAAGGTCAATCAACTTTTTAATATGATTATTTATAAAATAGAAAATAAAATTAATGGCAAGATTTATATTGGACAAACAAAATATACTATAGAGAAAAGGATATATAGTCATTTAAGGGCTAATTCTTTTATTGGAAAAGCTCTAAGAAAATATGATATTCAATCATTTGATATTTCGATAATAGATAATGCAACTATAAAAGAAGTATTAAATGAAAAAGAAGTTTACTGGATAAAATTTTATAATTGCAAAAGTCCTAATGGATATAATCTTACAGACGGTGGTGAAGGTACAAGCGGTCATATTCATATAGTCTCTCAAGAGACAAGAAAGAAAATAAGTAAGGCAAATACAGGAGAAAATAATGCCGCTAAAAGGCCAGAAGTAAGGGCAAAAATGAGTGAGAGTGCAAGAAAAAACGGGAATAGAATTGGGAAACATCCTGGTAATTGGCAAGGCGAAGATAAAATAATTAATTGCGCATATTGTGGTAAGGAATTAAAAGTAAGGCCTAATAGTAAAAGAAAATATTGCAATAATATTTGTAGTTCTAAAGATAGAAAGCCTACTTCAGAAGAAACTAAAAAGAAATTAAGAAAGGCACAAACAGGCAAAAAGGCTTCTGAAGAAACAAAACAGAAAATGAGAAAACCTAAAAAGAAATTTAAAATTATTTAGGTGAAAATGAAAATTAAACAACAGATAATAGAAATCATAAATACATTAAATGAAGAGCAGACAAAGAAGTTAGCAATTAATATGACAATTAAGGTGCAATACAATTTATTGTCAATGTGCAATAAAAAAGAAATGGAAAAGATAATTAAGGAATATTCAGAATGAAAGAATATTTAATAATAGGCGGAACAAATGATGGTAAGAGAATAAAGATTGAAGATACATTATATATTACATTACCTAATCAAGATATAGCCTATGAAGAAGCAAACGGTAAATTTGTAGCAGAACAATATAAGAAAGCATTATTAACTTGCTGGCAGGATAATTATGAGATAGAAGTTATCGATAGGATATATGCCTTAGACGGAATGACCGATTATGAAATATTGGAGACATTAATAAACAATTATGCAAAAAATAATTAAGGAAGAAATAGGAAAACTTAATAAACATGAATTGATAAACTTAGCTATAAATATAGTTGATTATATTTATAGTGATATCATAATTTATGATGAAGATGAAGATAGGCAAATAAAAGCAATAAAACAATTAATTGAAAATTATAAGAAAGCATAAATGAATATATCTCATAACGAACAAATAGAAATTAGAGATAAAATTATTCAAGAACTATATAAATATTCATTTAATGAAATATTAAATATAGCATTAATAGCTTCTTCAAAACTATATGATGAATATAGGGGCTATTTATATAAAGATGAAATAGATATATCAACAATGATGAAAAGATTCTCAGAAGAGATAATAGTTAAGTGAAGATATATAACCTATATGGCGGAACATTTACAATAGAAGATAATGAAGGCAATCTTAAATATTATATAAAGAACAAGTAAGGCCTAAAATAGACTTAACAACAAATATTGATAGTAACGAGTTAAGAAAAGAATATGAAGAATTAAAAGACGAAAGAACATATATTGGTAAATGATAAAGACAAAACAAAAATATATTATTAAAGATATAACAAAAGATTTATCTAAGATGAGCAAAGAACAATTATTGACAGAGTATTTGAAATTAAAAAATCATTATTTTGATGCAATAAAATGTTTGATAATAAAAAATAAAAATTTAATATTAAGTTAATATAAGAAAAACTAATTATATGAATATAAAACGAAGAGAAGCTTCAAAAGAACCTTCAGATAAAGAGAAAAGATTTGTAATAGAGTATCTAAGAGATTATAATGGAACAGCAGCAGCCATAAGAGCAGGCTATTCAGAGAATGGAGCACATGTTCAAGCATATCAATTACTGCATAGAGATAGAGTAAGGAAAGCAATAGACGAACACGAAAAGGATTTATCAACAAGATTCTTAGTTACAAGAGAAAGATTAATGAAAGAAATGTCTATTGCCGGTTATGCTGATATGGCAGACTATGTAGATGTTGACAACGGAGAAGTAACAGTAAAGAACTTTAAAGATTTACCTCCACAGATAACAAGAGCAATAAAGAAAGTAGAATGCAATAAAACAATAAAGTATTTAAGAGACAGCAAAGGTAAACGCACAGGGGAAGAAGTAGAACATATTACAACAAAGTTAGAACTTCATGATGGATTAAAGGCAAAAGAACTAATGGGAAAAGAAGTTGGTATGTTTAAGGATAAAATGGAATTATCAGGCCCTGGTGGTAAAGATTTAGTCCCAACAAATATAGTAATAGAGTTTACAGGAAAATAAATGCAACAAATTACAAATGATTGGATTCTCTCTTTATTAAGGAAATGTGCAAAGATAAGATTAGTTGGAGAATGCCATGATTGCAAAGAAGAAGTAATTATTGATATAGATAAGACAAAAGATGACTACACAATTATTGGTGGATTAGTTTGGAAATATGATGAAATAGAAACACCTTATTTTAAATGTATGAAGTGCGCAAATATAAACCCCAAGCTTACAAATTACAGGCCGATTGAAGTGTATAGTAGAGTTGTAGGATATATAAGGCCGACACAAACATGGAACAAAGGCAAGAAAGCAGAGTGGGACAATAGAAAAACTTACAAGATATAGGTAATTAATAATGGAAAAGATATATAAAGAAGCAATACAATTATTATTAGAAGATTTATATATTCGATCATCTATTAAGGCCTTACATACTGGCCTTAAAATAACACATGATAGAGCAGAAAAGGTAAAACAGTTAATTGATAAAATAGTAATAGACATCAAAGAGGGAAAATAAATGGACATGATTGGAGCAGCAATATCGTTATGGTTGTTTACAATATATTTATTGTCTATGTACGGAGAATAATTAAT
>DHGE01000012.1:2048-5183 GCA_002402635.1 Deferribacterales bacterium UBA4806 | reverse complement strand
TAGAGAATAGAACAATGCTCGCAAAGAGAGCTAAGCCCCTACCAATAGAATGTGTTGTAAGAGGATACTTAGCAGGTTCTGCCTGGAAAGAATATAATAAAACTGGCTCTATATGTGGAATAAAATTAAGAGATGGATTAAAAATGTCCTCTCGGCTAGATGAGCCAATTTTTACGCCAGCAACAAAAGAAGAGTTGGGTAGGCATGATGAAAATATTTCCTTTGAAAAAGTCAAATCAATTGTAGGTGAAAGTATCGCTAACAAAATCAAAGATTATTCTTTAGCTATTTATAAAAGAGCATCTGAATATGCAGAGAGCAGAGGGATTATAATTGCTGATACTAAAATGGAATTTGCTTTATTAGATAATAAGATAATATTGATTGATGAACTTATAACTCCAGACTCATCGAGGTTTTGGTATAAAGATACATATAGAGAAGGAGTTGCTCAAGATAGTATGGATAAACAATTTGTGCGTGACTATCTCGAAAAAATAGCATGGGACAAAAATCCTCCAGCCCCGGAGTTGCCTGCCGAAGTTATTCAGGGGACTTCACAAAAATATTTAGAAATAATGTATAAGCTGACTGATAATAGTTTAAAATAATTTTTATTTAACTTCTAAAAACTTTATTTCAGGCCGGTTTATAATTTAAGCAAACTAGTTAGCTGCTAGTTTTACATATATGTTATTTGCTAGAGTCGCATCTATTCCAAAGACTGCATTTGAAATTTTAAACAAAATTATAGGTTTTTTTCTTATAACAGTTATTTCTGCGCCTGGTAAGATACCCAGTGAGCATATTTTATTAAAATTATATTTATTATCCATATTGATTCCTTCAACTATATATGTCTTATTTAATTCACAATCTTTTAAAGTCATTCTATAAAAGGAGTTAATATTAAGTTTAATAAAATTCCAATAATAAAAGCTGCTGGTACAACTGTTAAAAATATATAGAAAGCTGCCTTATGTCCTCTTTCTTTAACCATTATTAAGAACTGTGCTATACATGGCACAAATAATGTTAGAATAACTGAGGTAACAATTAGTTGCCTAACTGTGAACAAATCTCTCATGTCATAAAGCCCTGCTGCGCCAAAATCTCTTCTAAAAAAGCCGTATAGAAAAATTTCACCTGTCTTAGTAGGGAGTCCTGCCCATTTAGCGGGATATGATAGTATATATGAAAGAAAATCAAATATATAGGTAATACGGCCAACCCAGATTAAGACGCTGGCAAAAATAAAAATTGGTAGTACCTCAACAAAATACCATCTGAGTCTTTCATATGTCTTTAAGGTAATATTTTTTAATGAAGGTATTCTTAAAGGGGGAACTTCCATAAAAAATACAGGCTGCTCGCCTTTTAATGCTTTATTAAGAATAGCTCCAGATATGGCAAAAATACAAATTAATGTTATTAACCAAATGGATAGAGCTGTAAAGGATGTGCCAAGAAGCGCAAGAATAACTCCTAATTGAGCAGAGCAAGGTATAGTTAAAGCTAATAAAAAAGTGACCATATATCGTTCTCTAATAGTTTCAAGTGTTCTTGTAACTATTGTGGCCATTGTCCCGCAGCCTAAACCAAGAACTAAAGGGATAACTGACCTTCCGGATAACCCTATTTTTTTTAGGAATTTATCAAGCATGATAGACAGTCTAACTAAATAGCCTGAATCTTCTAATAAAGCAAAAAAGGAAAAAAAGATTGCAACAATAGGCAAAACTATTGCCAAGGCATATCTTAAAGCTAAAGTAAAAATGCCATAATCTCCTGCAAATAAATCAAAAAATATATTAGTGTTGAAAATATTATGAAAAAAATTATTAATGTGAATAGTAATTTGTTTTTCATAAAAAGTTTCTAAAACGTCAACTAGGAAAGAGGCACCAAATTGTCCAACAAATTTATATAATCCAATATATAATATTAAAAATGCAAATAATAATCCTGTAAATGGGTTTAGAGTTATGTTGTCAATAAACCTTGTTAATTTTTCTTCTCTCTTTGTTTTAACTAATAAATGTTCCTTGATAAGCTTGGTAGAATAATTGAAGCGTGTATTTTCAATATCTAATCTAGCTTTTAATGGAGGTATATTTTTTAGTATTTCAGATATTTCTTTAAAGAAATTTTCATTCCTAATTAATTTGATAATAGAAGCATCACCACTCATAGCTAATAGCGCAATAGCACGTTTTGATATTGTATATTTATTGTGAAGTAGTTGAGAAATTTTGATAATGTTTTGTTCAATATATTCTGGATATTTTATATGAATAGGTGAAAATTTATATCGTTTTTCTGCAACACTAATTATACGTGCTCTTAAATTTTTTATACCAATATTTTTAATTCCAATCGTTTCTACAACAGGAATACCTAAGTCATGTTCTAAATGTGATATTTGTATATCCATATTTGATTTTTTTAATTCATCTATCATGTTTAAAACGAGGATGGTCGGAATTTTTGCCTCTATAAGCTGCAGTGTAAATGGGAGCATTCTTTCAATATTTTTTGCATCAATTATGTGCAACACAACATCTGGCGAGCCTTCTATAATAAGTTTCTTTGCAACTTCTTCTTCTTCTGTAATGGTTTGAAGGTTGTATATACCTGGAGTGTCTATTACTAGTAGATTATGATGTTCGCCAATTTTTGCACTACCCTCAGTAAAGGTTACAGTTGTCCCTGGATAGTTTGATACATTAGTATAACGACCAGTCAAAGTATAGAAGATGGTACTTTTACCAACGTTTGGAGAACCTACAAGTAATATTTTATACCTTTTTGTACCAGTCATTTTAAATGTTTTAAATAATACTATTTTTGTCTTTTTACCATAATGATGTAATTAATTCAAATATTAATTTTATATTATATAAAATTAATATATTATAAACTCAATATTCAAATATGAAAGAGGATTATATGGTAGACTCTAAAAAATTCCATCAAACACTTGAAAACATAAGAAAAGACAAACCCCTAATTCATCACATTACAAATTATGTAGTTGCTAACATTACAGCTAATTTTACTTTAGCGATAGGAGCTTCACCAATAATGGCTGCTTCTAAGGATGAAGTTGCAGAAATTGCAAGTTTTGCTGATGTT
>DHGE01000012.1:0-2036 GCA_002402635.1 Deferribacterales bacterium UBA4806 | reverse complement strand
CAATGAAGAATAGAAATAAAAAAATAGTACTAGATCCAGTCGGAGTGGCGTTGTCTAAATTGAGGTATAATGTAGTAGAATATTTTATTAAAGAACAGTTAGTGGATATAGTAAAAGGCAATTATTCAGAGATAATGACTTTGGCTGGTTCTAAAGCAAAAGCAAAAGGAGTTGATAGCCTAGAAGATGATATATCATTAATTGATGACAACATAGCTCAACTATCTAGGAAACATAAATGTATTTTTGCAGCCACAGGTGAAGTAGATATTATAAGCAATGGATTAAAAAATATACACTTAGAAGGTGGGAATAGAATAATGAAATATATCACTGGGACTGGTTGCCTTGCAACAGCGGCTGTTGGAGTATTTTTGAGTGTTGCAGAGGCATTTAATGCAGCTATTTATGGTTTGTTCTTATTAAAGGATGCAACTAGAAATATAGAGGCAAATGGCCCTGCAGAGTTTTTTAATAAATTTATTGATAAAATTTATAACATTTATAAATTAAGTTAATTATTTTTCTTCATATATTTCGTTAAATTTATTATGTTGTGCTTTAAAAATTGATAAAATGTTAGGGTCAAAATGGTCTGGTTTAGTTTTATTATCACCTTTTAAAATTATATCTATACATTTCTCATGGGTATAAGCATCTCTATAGGGCCTTCTGCTTCTTAAAGCAATATATGTATCACAAAATTTAATAATTCTTGCTTCTAATGGAATTGTACTCCCCTTTATTGCATTTGGATATCCTGTACCATCGAAATTTTCATGATGATGACATGCAATTTCAGATCCCATGTTTAAGTATGGTGAAGATACTGCTTTCAAGATATTTTTGCCGTGTTCTGTATGACTTTTTATAATATCCCAATCGGCTTCATTTAAAGGTGTGCTTTTATAGAGGATTTCAGTGGTTATTTTTGTTTTGCCTATATCATATATAGTGCTAGCATATCTAAGAGTGCTGATAAAGTTTTCAGGACATTTTAGCTGGGCAGCCAGAAAAGTAGAACATCTACTTAATTTAGTTGAAACATTACTGTTGCCTTCATATATATTATCAACAATTCTTGATAAAGATATTATAGCCTCTATATAGCTATAGTTTAATTGTTCAGTTCTTTTCTTAATTGTTTCTTCTAAAAATCTATTTATATTGCTTATTTCATCATGGTATTTTTTCATTTTAATAAGATTTTTTGTTCTTATCAGCAATTCTGTTCTGTCAATTGGTTTAGATATGAATTCTTCTGCACCTGCATTAAGTCCACGTATTTTAGACTCCTGGTCATTAAGGGCAGTTACAAGTATTATGGGAATGCTTTTAAGATCATCTAAGCTTTTTATTCTTTTTGTAAATTCATAACCATCCATTTTAGGCATCATAACATCTAGCAGAATAATATCTGGTTTGAATTTGGTCAGAATTTCAAAGGCTTGAAAAGCATCTTTTGCAATTCTAATCTCATAATTTTCGTGTTCTAATATTGTCGATAATAATTTTAAAGCAACTTCACTGTCATCAACTATTAATATTTTCCCTGGTATTTTCATTTGATTCTCTACTTAATATTACATTATGTATTTATATTATCAATAAAATGTTGTAAGTTTGATAAATAAAAATTACAAATTTATGCATTTATGAAAAGAGTAAAAACTAAAGACTATTTTTTTAGAATTAAAGAAGTTGTTTTTTTGTTTATATCCTTTGGATTTATTAAGTTTTTAGAGGAAATAAAACTTGCTAGATATGCCAGGTTTTTAGGCAAGCTTATAACCTTTGGGAGAATACAGATTCCTGAAAACATCCCTCAAAGTGTGCGTTTTAGAAAACTTGTGGAGACATTGGGTACAACATTTATAAAGGTAGGTCAGTTTCTGCAGACAAGGCCGCATCTTTTACCAGAAGAGTATATAAATGAATTAAAAAAGCTCAATGATAAAGTAGCTGCGCAAGATTTTGCATCTATTAAAGATACTATTGAAAAAGAACTATCCTGTGATATTTATGCAATTTTTGAT
>DHGE01000089.1 GCA_002402635.1 Deferribacterales bacterium UBA4806 | reverse complement strand
TTTCAATAGGCTTCCACATTGTTATGTTCACAGGTATATAATCAATAATAATCTTTCCATCTTGTTTTTTAAATAACGTATGTTTCAAAAAGTTTTCATCGTCCCTGTCTGGATAATCTCTTCTTGCGTGGCCACCTCGAGATTCCTTCCTGTTTATTGCTCCCATTACTATCATCTTTGACAGTATCAACATTGTTTTCAGTTCAATAGCACTAATTAAATCTGTATTATAAATTCTATTCTTGTCACTAATCTTGATGTTATCAAAACGTTCCATAAGCTCGTCAATTTCTTTTTCAGCTGACTGCAATTGTTTTTCATTTCTAAAAACACCTACATTCTTATCCATTATATTCCTCAAATCATTCCTAATTTTATATAAATTTTCTGAACCATTTTTTGATAAAAGATTAACAAAAATATTATTTTCTACTTCCTTCAACATTTGATCACCAACTTCCATAATTTTCTTTTCCCTTTTTAAAGCCTTCGTTACTTCATCACCTACAATATGTCCCCAAGCAAGGCATTCCGCTGTAGAATTAGATCCTAACCTGTTAGCTCCATGAAGAGACACACAAGCTGCCTCTCCTGCCGCATAGATCCCTTCAATTTCACACTTTCCGTTAATATCCGTATGAATGCCTCCCATTGAATAGTGAGCAGCAGGCCTAATTGGAATATAATCGTTGATTGGATCTACTCCTGCAAATCTCATTGAAACCTCCCTTATAAGAGGTAGTCTTTCATTAATTTTATCAGCACCCAAATGTGTTAGATCTAAATGTACATAATCTAATCCATCCTCTCTTTTAAAACCTCTACCTTCTTCAATTTCTGTCATCTCAGCCCTTGCTACGATATCTCTTGGTGCAAGTTCCATTTTTGAAGCAGCATATTTTTCCATAAACCTTTCGCCCTTATTATTTTTGAGGTATCCTCCCTCTCCTCTTGCTGCTTCAGTAATCAAAATACCAGATGGCACTAACCCTGTTGGATGAAACTGAATAAATTCCATGTCCTTCAATGAACATCCTGCATCAAAGGCTAGATATGCCCCATCTCCAGTGCAGGTTATTGAATAAGTTGTAAAGCCATATATTCTACAGAAGCCACCTGTTGCTATAATAAGAAATTTACCTATTATCTGCTCTAAATTACCCTTATTTAAATCCCAACAAACAAGCCCTGCAAATCGACTATTTTGTACTGCTATCTTTAAGGCTAAATAATCATGAAAAAGATTAACACAATTATATCTCAACAGGTTATCATACAATGTCTGAACTTCAAAAAATCCTGTTTTATCAGCAGCATATATAGTTCTATTGCATGAATGTCCGCCAAAAGGCCTGTATGCAATTTTGCCCTTATCATCCCTTGACCAGGGAATTCCTAGATGATCTAGAAGTATAATTTCCTCAGGCATTATATTAACGAACTTATTAACTACATCCTGATCTGCTAAAAAATCGGAACCTTTAATAGTATCCCATGCATGTAAATCGAAGGTATCACCATCTTCAGGATGCATTACAGCTGCAGTTCCCCCTTCAGCGCATACTGAATGTGGCCTCATAATATGTGTTTTAGAAATTAAAGCTATCCTTACTTTGCCTTGCAAGTTCATTGCAATTTGCAAGGCCGCTCTCATTCCTGCAAGGCCAGAGCCTAAAACTACAACATCATAGGCATAGTCCATAAATTCCTCCAGCTTCAATAATAAAATAAATATTTAATCTAATAATATTTTATATTATATCATAACTATATTAACGAAGCAAAAAAAGTTATTAAAATAGCTACTATTATAATAAGTCCAATTGTCAAAAATATGAACCCAAATATTTTTGAAATTTTTATCATGTCCTGGCTAGGCGGATCCACTATTAATTTTTCTAAATCACCTGATTGCACAAGTCTTTCATATTCTTCTGGTCTTTCTTCCTTTAATCTTTCTAAAGGCTGTTTACCTAAAAATACAACCGTATCCAAAGGAAAACTTTCTGGTCTCAAATGTGTATGGAAAAAGTGGAAAAGGAATATAAATCCAACAGCCAAAAGTGCCTCTTCTGCGTGGATTACTGCAGCAATATTAAGTACAATGCCTGGCAGAAAATGTGAGAAAAATTCAGGAAACCATAAAATTAAACCTGAAAATCCAATTACAGGTATCCCCCAAAATACTGCAAAATAGTCAAATTTCTCCCAATATGTCCAATGACCTATTTTAGGTCTTTCTCCCATATAGAAGAACCACCTTATGTTCTCATATAAATCAGTAAAATCCTTAAATCTTGGTACTAAAGAATCATGACCATATAAATAATTATACTTTTTCTTCACTATAATCTGTGACAGTAAAAACACCAAATGTGTNNGTGTAATTGCATATCCAAAGGTTAAGACTGCACAAACCCTATGAATATAACGTGCAACTTCAATGCCACCTAAGAAATTTGCAAAAACCTGAGCCCACCCTGTATAATGGAATCTCAAAGGAATACCTGTTGCTGCAAGACCCAAGAAGCTCACTATAATTATTATATGTGTTACTATAGTTGTTTTTGAAAATCTTTTAACCCATTTATCTTCTCTGCCAAAATGTTTGAATTCACCCTTAAAATAGGCAACAATACTTCTTTGTAACCATAATATATCGTGAAGGCCAAAAAAACCAAAAACGCTTATTAACAATAATGTCATAAAAAGGTATACATAATATAAAAGTGGATTACTTGATTTATCATGTAAATCAGGATGGGCAATAAATGATGCAAAGGATTCTGTAACTTTTCCATGACAATTCCCACATGTTTTATCAAGATTTGCTTTGTTTATAGTTGAATCTGGATCATCTTCAGGTAAAATCTTATGAGCATTATGACAATCTGAGCATAATGCTCCTCTAACAAAGCCAAGTGATGTTGCTTTTCCATGAAAAGTATCCCTATAAGAAGGTGCTCTATCTGCGTGGCAGCCTCCACATTCCTTATCCTCCATTGCAAAAAGATTTAATCTATCGATTCGTTTAATAGTATGAGTTGTATGACAAGTTGTGCAAACTGGTGCTTTTTCATTACCTTTATCTAATGCAATTTTATGAATACTATTATTATACTGACTAAGTATACCTAAATGGCATTTACCACAGGTTTCTGGTACATTCTTTTTATTAATAGTAGATTCTTCATTGTCAGGTGGTAATATTAAGTGATCACCATGGCAGCTTACACATGTTGCTGAAATAACAAGTCCCGATTTTGTTAAAGCACTACCGTGGATACTTTGCACATAATCTTTTATAAAAGATGCCTGAGGTAATTTATGGTCTGCAACAAATTGTTCATTTTGATGACAACTTGAACAGGTTTGTGGCAAATTCATAGGATTAATTGTAGAGCTTTCATTATTTTTAGGCAGTACATTGTGCGTTCCATGGCAATTTTTACACATTTTTGAAATGTCATTTTCCACTTTAGCATGCA
>DHGE01000031.1 GCA_002402635.1 Deferribacterales bacterium UBA4806 | reverse complement strand
CTACAAAAGGATCACTTCCAAAATAATCCTCGTTAATTTCATCAACACCTGATGTTGTTGCCAAGGATAAAATATTAATTGTTGTAATTTTAATTGCTATAGCGTCACCAATTTCAGCTCCTTCAACATAAATGGGTTTTGTTACCTCATGACCAGCAGGGAAATCTGGTGTTATCATTGGCCCCCAACAGCCTGGAGAAGTATGAGCTATTACCCTTCCATTACTTTTTACTGATGTTAGCATTTCGTCATCCGGATTTAGTACCCATACAGTTTCGGTTGCATATTGAATATTTTTAGCATTTAAATTCATACTGAACCCCAAAAAATTATTTTTAATATAATTATATATATAAATATTAAACTTTCATCTAAATTAATATAATTATCAACTATAACCTAAATGTAAATGTAAATGTAAATTTAAATCAATCTGAGCAGGGTTATTTAAATGCTAAAATAATCTAAATAACTTAATTGAGTTATAACAACCCAATTTATAGGTACAATGGAAAAAACATATAGCAATTCCCTCATAAATATAATAGCTTTTTAAATTAACATTTAATAAAATATAATGTAAATTATAAAAAGGAGGTTGAATAATGAGACATGGTGATATTGGAAGTAGTAATGATACAGTAGGGGTTGTTGTTGTAAATTATAAAATGCCACGTTTGCATACAAAAGAACAGGTACTAGATAATTCAAAAAATATAGCAAGGATAATAGGTGGAATTAAGCAAGGATTACCGGGCTTAGATTTAATAATTTTCCCTGAATATAGTACTCAGGGAATTATGTATGATGAAAAAGAGATGTTTGAAACAGCAACTAAAGTTCCAGGAGAAGAAACAGAAATATTTGCAGAGGCTTGCAAACAAAATAACGTTTGGGGTGTTTTTTCTATTACAGGCGAGCAACACGAAGATCATCCAAAAAAGACGCCCTATAATACTTTGATCTTAATAAATAGTGAAGGAAAAATTGTTCAAAAATATAGAAAAATTATACCTTGGTGTCCAATTGAGCCGTGGTACCCTGGCAATAAAACTTATGTAACTGGTGGGCCTAAAGGTTTAAAAGTGAGTCTAATTATTTGTGACGACGGTAATTATCCTGAAATTTGGAGAGACTGTGCAATGAAAGGCGCAGAATTAATAGTTAGATGTCAGGGATATATGTATCCAGCTAAAGAACAGCAAATAATGGTAGCAAAGGCAATGGCATGGATGAATAATGTTTATGTTGCTGTGGCAAATGCAGCTGGCTTTGATGGGGTTTATTCCTATTTTGGACATTCAGCTATCATAGGATTTGATGGTAGAACGTTAGGAGAATGTGAATCTAATGAAAATGAAATCCAATATGCAGAACTGTCAATTTCTCAGATTAGAGATGCTCGAAAAAACTGGCAGTCTCAAAATCATTTATATAAACTCCTCCATAGGGGCTATACGGCTTATATCAAATCTGGCGATGGAGAAAAAGGTGTAAGCGAGTGCCCTTTTGATTTTTATAAACTTTGGGTTAAAGATCCTGTTAAGGCTCAGGAAATGGTAGAAGAATTCACAAGAAAAAATCCTAAAACAGATGAATGCCCAATTGATTTATAATAATGAAAAAATAAAGATATTTTAAGATTGTTAATAAATTTATATTAGTGAGTCAAATACATAAAAAGTACCCAAAAATGAAAAATATTATTGTGACTCTTTTTCAATCTCTCGTAGGTAAAGTAAAAACAGAACATAAAGGGGTTACCCCTTTAGAACCCCCCTTATAATAATTGCATAAAAGGAATATCATTCTTGAAAAACTTTCACCCTTTAGGTAAAAAGTTAATA
Source organism: Deferribacterales bacterium UBA4806 (assembly GCA_002402635.1). Lineage (GTDB taxonomy): Bacteria > Chrysiogenota > Deferribacteres > Deferribacterales > UBA228 > UBA228. The sequence goes on along the minus strand of DHGE01000031.1, from coordinate 864 downwards.
CCTGACACCTTAGACATCTTTGTTTCTTTCTTTTAAGAAAAAACGTCTGTTTCAATTCTTCATCGGCTCTATGAAAACAGGGGTAAAGAGTAAATGACTGACACTTTAATCTACTATTATTTATTATTAACAAGCCACAAAATTGAAGTCAGGCTTTCAATTTTTTTAAATTCTGGGTCTCCTGTAATAAGTACTGCATTTTTTACCTGTGATAAACTCGCAGCAAAACAATCAGCATAAGATATTGAATATTGAGCTTTTAAATGAGAGGCTTTTAACACTGCATAACGATCTGCATCTACAAAACTGATTGGCAATTCATCTATATATGCAAGAACTTTTTGAGAATTCATAAAGCCTCTTTCACGCTCAACTATATATGCAACCTCACCTAAGTTGATAACGCTCATAAAAATATCGCAGTCACCGCAAACAGCAAGCTCTAATATGTCTTTGACTTTATGGCAACCTTCTTCAGCTTCTAAATAAGATAAAATTGCATAACTATCCAATACATAACGGGAATTACTTTCCTGCTTCACAATCTTTTTTCCTGCTTTCTAATAAGGCTTCGGTTAATGAACTTTCTCCTTTAAGCATACCACCCATATCCTCTATGGGATTGTCAGATACTGGAATCAGAGCTACAACTCCTCCATAATCTATAAATTTAATCTTATCTCCTTTTTTTAATCCAAGTGATTTTCTTATGTCTTGAGGAATAACAACCCAACCTTTGGCTGAAACTGTAGAAGTTTTAGTTATTGTTTTCATACTTACCTCACAGTATATACTTTCTTATAATCAATATATACTTTTTTTAATAAATATCAACCGATGGAAAGTGTATACACTGAGCTGGAG
>DHGE01000103.1:15367-16134 GCA_002402635.1 Deferribacterales bacterium UBA4806 | reverse complement strand
GGATTAATGTTGGGATACATAACATAACCTTCCTCATCAGCATCAGGATGACTTGGATCATAGACCATTTTTGGTGGTTTTTCATCCAATTCAACTCTGTCAACCTTCACTCCTCCCCTATATTCTCCATCCAAAATAGTTTTAAATACTACATCCCTCTTCCTATATGGAACTCCTCCATATGCTCTCGTTGTATTTGCATTAGCTAAATTAGCAGAAACTACCTGCATTCTTATTCTTTGAGCTGACATACCTGTTGCGGAAATGTTTAAAATATCAAAAAAACTCATTATCTCCCCCTTATAGCTTCTTTTAATTTTGTAAAACTACTCCCTGTAATTTGTGACATCATTGAATAATTTATACCATTTTTTGCAAGTTCACTCATTTCAAAATCTAAATTAACATCGTTAAAGTCATTCCTTGGAGACATATTGTTCTGATATCTTACAAAAGAAGAAGGTTCTAATATTCTACCAACTGGTTGAATGTGCTTTTTATCAGTTACAATTAATGGCATTTTTTTCCCAGAGGAAAAATATTCTTCCATTACTTCTTTAAATACTAATTTTTCTGATTTATAAAAAGGTGTATCAGCATTAGCAATATTATGTGATATAACATCACTCTGATGCGAAGAAGTATTTAAACCATAATTAAGGTCATTAATCCTCATTTTATTAAACATATTTATCATATTTCACCTCTCATAAACTCAAATATAACAAAAATCATGCCTGATTTTTTATAAACTCCTCTATATCAAG
>DHGE01000103.1:10627-15250 GCA_002402635.1 Deferribacterales bacterium UBA4806 | reverse complement strand
GAAAAAGTAAGTCCATGCAGAAATAAATCTTTTACGGTGATATCCTTTTCTTTAGATAAAATAACTGCCCTTTCTACAGTATGCTTCAATTCCCTAATGTTACCCGGCCATTCATAACTTAAAAGAGCATTTATAGCTTCAGATGAAAAATTTTTTTCTCTTTTACTATATAATTTCCTATATTTTTCTAAAAAAAAGTTAGACAATGAAATAATGTCTTCTTTTAAAGCTTTTAAAGATGGTAGTTCTATGTTTACTCCATTCAATCTATAGTACAAATCTTCTCTAAATCTTCCTGACTGCACTTCCTCCTTTAAGTCTCTATTGGTTGTTGCAATAATACGAATATCAAGTTTTTGTTTTTTATTTGCTCCCAACCTTTCTACCTCTTTTTCTTCAATGACCCTTAATAATTTCGCCTGTAAATGTATTGGCATTTCACCAATTTCATCAAGCATAAGTGTACCCTTATTGGCAAGTTCAAATTTACCAGCTTTACTAACCTCCGCACCTGTAAAGGCCCCCTTTTCGAAACCAAACAATTCGCTTTCTATTAAATTTTCTGGTATAGCCGCGCAATTTATTGCTACAAAAGAACCACTAGCTCTCTTACTATTTTTATGTATAAATTGAGCTAGAACATCCTTTCCTGTCCCAGAGCTTCCTGTTATTAGCACAGTAATATCTGTTTTGGCAATATCTGCAGCAAATGTATAAATATTAGCCATAAAAGAACTCATGAAAACATTATTTTTATTTTCATCATCTTCCACCTTAATTTTTCCACTATTTATAGATAAGGCCCTTCTTATCAACTCTTCTATAGCGTCAGCAGAAAATGGTTTTAAAATATAATCAAAAGCTCCTATCTTGAGGGCTTCAACTGCATTATCAATTGTCCCGTAGGCAGTAATAAAGGTTACAGGAGTACTTATGCCAGCAACTTTTAACATTTTTAACATTGTTAAACCGTCGAGATTTGGCATCCTCATATCAGAAATTATTAGATCATAACAATTAGCAGTGGCTTTATCGAATCCTTCTTTACCATCAGAGGCTGTATCAACAATTAGTTTCATATTGTCCACTATCATTTTTAAAGCATCTCTCATATTTTCATTATCTTCTACTATTAAAATTTTTTTATTTAACATATAACCCTCTTTTTGGTAATTCTATTGTAAACTTCGTATAGGTAGATCCATCACTTTCTGGGTAAATATTGCCACCATGTTCCTTTACAATTTTATATGCAATTGATAAACCCAAGCCAGTTCCTTTCGGTTTATTAGTTTGAAATGGTATAAATAATTTATCAAAATATTCTTTTTTTATACCGCATCCATTATCTTCTACTATAATTTTTGTTGATATATCATCTTCATTAGAATATATTATGATTTGTCCTTTCTCTTCAACAGATTCTATCGAATTATGCAATAAGTTCATAATAACTTGTTTTAGATATTCACTATCACAATAAATAATATCGTCGTCACCAACTCTATTTTGAAACTCTATTTTTTTCCCAACCATTAGGTGCCTAAGATATAATACTACATCGTCAACAATATCTGAAACATAATGTTTCCTAATATCAACATTAATGTCTCTGTTAAAGACCAATATGTTTGATATAATATTATTAATTGTTTTCAAGCCTTTTATAATAGAATTTATCAAGTTTATATCTTTTTCATTTTTAAGTGACCTTAATAATACTGATGAATAAAGCTCTATACTACCAAGGGGATTTCTGATTTCATGGGCAATGTTAGCTGCCATTTCACCCATTAATTTTAATTTTTCATCTCGATGCTTCTCTTTCTCTAAATTTTTAATGTCAGTTACATCATCAACTAGGTAAGTGAAAACTTTCTTATTCTGAAAATCAATAGAATCAACTGTTATTTTAAAAATTCTTTCTCCAATTTCCCTTTCATATATTCCTGGATATTTTTCATTAATTATATTCTCTATAAAATGTTTGTCATCGCCACTATAATTACTTAATATATTGTTTTTTAATAAAATCTGCCCTTTAATATCAACTACCATAAAGCCACTACGCATATTCATTACAATACTTTCTAAAAGCAATGAGAGTTCAGCTAATCTTTCGTTTTTACTTTTTAATTCATCCTTTAAATGATTTATTTCTTCCTTTAGAAAACCATATGTTTGCTCTATTACCTTTGAAGCACTAGTAAAATCATTAAATGCTTTTTTTAATTCTTCAATACTTAAACTATTATCCATGATTTTTTATGAACTAATTTTTTCTAACTCTTGCTTTGCGAGATTTGTTAACGGCGATGCAGGATACGTATTTACAATTCTCGTAAAATATTGCCTAGCTAAATCTATCCTATTTAAACTAATATATGATTTTCCCATTAAATAATATGCCTGAGCAAGATTATCTTTATCTTTTGCAATACTCTCATACTGACCTAGTGCAACTACTACGTTTTCATAATTATTATCGTCATAATATATAAGTCCAGCTTGATAAAAAATATCTGAAAAAATTTCTTTATATCTCCTATCTTTTCCACTTAAGGTTAGGTAAAAGTCAATTACAAGATTTTCTCTAATATTTTCATCGGAAGTCTCTTCTATAATATCATATTGAGCTGTTAACGTTAAGTTATCATCATTTTTATAAGCACTTGCAAAACTATAAGCCAATGTAGGATTTATTGATTTTAATTCATTAATTATAAAGCTAATTAATTCTGGAGAATATTTATTAATTTCTTCAAATGGAATCTTATTTTTTAGCACAATGTTCATTAATTTTCCATATTTTGTTATTAATGGACCATCCTTACTCATCAAAAATTCTTTTGCCTTTTCTTCCTCTCCTACTTTAAATAATGCATAGGAAATAAATTCTTCTATTACTTCTAAATATTTACTACTTAATCTAATTGGTTTAATCCTTTCATATTCTCTAATAGCACTAACATATTCTTTTTTCTCTACATCCTCTATAATCCTATCTTCTATAATTTTAGAAAAATTATTTATAATATTAGTATCAACAGATTCCTTATCAACAAGTGAAATATAGTCTAAAACCGTAATTATAAAACCTTCTAAATCCCCTATACTATAAAGATATTTAATAAATTCTGGATAGACTTTCTGTATATAGCTATCCATTGGTACATCAGTATAATTATCATCAACAGACATTGCCCTCAAATCATTTAAAAAATTGACATAATCATCATAACCTCTTATATTCAGAATTCTATCATTTATTGAAGCTAAAAATTTATTTCTCTTTTCCTTCTCCTTAATGCTGTTAATTTTTGAAATAATCACCTCTGTATCTTTTTTATAATGAGTAGAGGGAAATTCAGTTAATAACGAATTTATTATGTTAATAGCTTCCTCATAGCTTTTCTCCTCAAATTTTCCTTTAGCCATTGCATATAATATATCCTGTTTCAGTTTTGATACATCATCCATTACTGATGATGTTAAATAATTAGTTTCAATAGCTTTTACAATATTAAATGCTTCTTCTATATAGCCATCATGGTAGTAAGTCTTTAACAAGAGATAAAGAGCTTGAGCTCTTAAATCATTATTATCCGAAGCAACAACATTCTGTAAAAAGTTTTTCCAATAACTGCTATCCTTCTCATATAAGTGTCCCTCAGCATATTTTATAGAACACATTTGTCCATAGAACTTATTAGAAAAATTATTCTTACAATTTAGCAACAATTGGTCTGATATCGCTCTTTTTCCAAGCTTTTCATATATTTCAGCAGATCTATATAGAGCTTCTCCTGCCTTTATGTTATCCTTGTGATATTCATATATGTATCGATAAATATCATTTGCCTTTTCGAATAAATTTTTATTTTCTAAAACTTTCCCTATTTCATATAGCACATCGGGATTTTCAAAACTATATTGTCTGCTTTCAATAAAATCATAAAAATAACCATAGGCTGTATTAAAATCTCCCATTATTGCATATAAATATCCAATTTTATTATTTATTTCTATATTTTCACCATAATTCTTTATGTAATCCATAAAGACTCTAATCGCTCTATCATTTTGCCCTATATTAGCATAAATTTCGCCAATTTTCTTTAGAGCTTCCTTTCCCTTGTCTGAAGAAGGTTTCCTGTCATAAATAAGTTTGTAAAATTTTAATGCTTTTTCATAGTCATGCGCATTGAAAGATGCAATAGCTGCATTTTCTAAAGCATTATCGTATCTAAAATAGAATGGATATTCTGTCGTAAAATTATCAAATATTTCAGCCGCTCTCTTATAATATATTTCTGAACCTTCTCCTAATTTTAAATAAATCTCTCCTAACTTATAATAAGCTTCAATCGCATAAAATCCTTCTTTATTAACCTTAAGGAATTCATTTACTAAGTTTATAGCATTATCATATTGTTTTTTATTGATGGCTTCATCTATTTTTATTAACCCATTTTCAGCTATTTCATTAACATTATTTATATCTGTACTTAAAATCTCTGGTGGATTTATCTGACTTTTAAGTAAAAGTTCATCAAACTTTTTGTCTTTAGCCAATATAATCCTTAAACCATCATTTTCTTTATCCATAAATACATCAATATT
>DHGE01000103.1:0-10596 GCA_002402635.1 Deferribacterales bacterium UBA4806 | reverse complement strand
TAATATTAACACTATTATTTTCTTGATAATAAGAATAAATAAAATCAGGATTTATTTTTATTTTAATTTCTGTAACATAATTATTTCTTTTCATTGTTATTTGCTGACTGTTAGATATCCCTATAAATAGAAAAAAAACTAATAAGAAATAGATCAAATATTTCATATCTAAATTTTATATACTCCTAATATTTAGATTATATAATATATATAATAAAATATATAATAAAATAAATTGCTATGCTAATATAAATTTGTATAATAAAAATATGGAAGCAACAAAAAAAATATTTGATTATAATGTACAAATTGTAGAATTTATTATTGATACTAATGAAGTGCACTATTTTGGAATAACTATAGATAAGGTTAAAGAAATTATTAAAATCCCAAAAATAACAAAAGTGCCTGATACACATCCAGCAGTTTTAGGAACTATTCTTTTAAGAGGTACAGTAGTAAGCATAATTCATTTACCATATTACTTGAAATATAAAAACGATAAATCTTTTGATCAAAAAAAAGCAAAGGTCATTATAACTTCCTTGAATAACCAATTAAATGGTTTTCTAGTAGATGATATAACCAGAATACATAAAATCGAATGGTCTACTTTAGAAGATTATTCTTCGATTCACGATTTAAATCTAGCTGATAGCATATTGGGAGTTGTTAAAATAGGGGATCATTTAGTCCAACTAATTGACTTTGAAAAAATTATCTTTGAACTAAACCCTATTGATGTTGATTCTTTAACACCTATTAATAAAAATTCTCCTGCAAAGAGTGGTAAAAAAATTTTTATAGTTGAGGATTCATCTACTATAAGAAAATTCGTAAAGAAAGCTCTTTCCAATGTTGGATATATAGTAAAAGATTTTGAAAATGCAGCTTATTTAATAGAATATTTAAAACATGAAAAGCCTGATCTAATAGTTAGTGACCTTGAGATGCCTCAAATTAATGGTATACAATTAGTAACAATGTTAAAAGGAGATAGAGAAACTAATAAAATACCTATAATTATTTTCACATCACTAGATTCTAAAGAAAACGAAAACAAAGCTATTAATGCAGGAGCAATCGATTTTATTAGTAAATCAAATATAAATACACTTATAAAAAAAATTGATAAATTTATGTCAGGAGTTAGGTTATGAAAAAAAAGGTTGTTTTATTATCTAGTATAATTTTACTTGCATCTTGTGCAACTAATAATCAAGCAATTCAGAGCAGTATTGAAAATATTAACAACGAAATAATAAATTTACAAAGGACTGTAGCTGATATCAAGGTAAATCTCGATGAGGTAGATATGAGAGTTACGGAAAATTCCGAAAAAATTAATACAAATGCAAATTCTATTGCTAATATAAAAAATGACTTGGCTTACTTTTCAAACGAATTGTCACTTATGAAATCAAAGGGATACAAAGGCACCTCAACAATTGAAAATTCCAAAAACGATAGCGATATTATTGTAATAGAAGATGAGCTAACAGACAAAAATAGTTTATACACATATGCATATGAGAAATATAATGACAGGGATTTTGAAGAAAGTAGAAATAAATTTCAAGATTTTTTGTCTCTATATCCCAACGAGGATCTCTCAGATAATGCATTATATTGGATTGGCGAAACATATTATGCAGAAAAAAATTATACAAAAGCAATTGAAACTTTAAAAGAACTATTACAAAGGTTTCCAAAGGGGAACAAGACAGCCGATGCATATTTAAAAATCGCCTTATCCTATAGAGAATTAGGAAATAACACCGAGGCGGCTAATTTTATCAATAATCTTATACAAAAATATCCTAACTCATCAGCAGCTAAATTAGGTAGAAAAAAATTAAAAGAATGGGGGTACTAAAACTTATGCATAAATCTCCATCTCTTACAATATTATGCTTTATGTTTATTACATTTTTAATATCTTCTGATGATATATCATCAGAAGATATTACTAACCCTGAATATAATATAACAAACATATACAAACAAAAATATTCACCAAAAGATAGAGATAAACTTATTAAAAGTATAACTACTTTTAAACCATCAATTCCTAAATCTGAAGAAATAAAAGAACAAGAGATACCTACGGATGAAGATCTTCTTAAGCTTACTCCTGTAAATTACATTAAACTAGGTGAAGAACATGAATTAACAGATGATAATGTATCTCACAAAGAAGGAGATAAAAGAGCCATCCTCAATTACATTGACAATTTAACAACCGTAAAAGATTATTATGCTGCTTATAAACCAAAGGAACTTAAATATGATGTTATTGCAGTTCAGGAAGGAATTAATTACGCATCTTTAAATAATATTGTGTATATTGATAGTAATACTAATAAAAGTGACAGATTTAAAAGAAATGACAAAATTATAATATTTAAACCAATGGGCAAAATATCTTTGTCTCATAGGTTATATAAGACAGCAGGAATATGTCAGATCGAAGATATAATTAAAAAATCATATTGGACAAAGAATTTTATTCTTATAGCAAGAGTAATTGAATCTTATGAACCTATCGAAATAGGCTTTAAAGCAATAGATCAAAATTTACCTAACATAAAATATGTTACAGATGTGAAAGAACATATCAGTAACATTAATGGTAAAATTGTTAAATTAACAGGGGAACAAAGGTTTGCCGGTGCTGGTTATATGTGTATAGTGAATCTAGGTACTAATAATAAAGTTAAAATAGGAGATGTATTAGATATAATAAGAGAAAAAAAGGGACCAGGATTTTCTCTACCGAATAAATTAGGTGAGGCACAAATAATACATACAACAGAAGATTTTTCTACTTCAATCATATTGACTAGTGATATAGAAATTACTCCAGGAGATTTAGTAACTTTATCTAAAGTTGCTGTTTACCAATAAATAAATTGGCTGGGTTCTCCTTTTCAAAATCATACTTAATATATAAAAGCTATATAATTAACTTTTGCCTGTTAAATTATAATCGGTAGACTAATATCCTAAAATGTTGTATCCACCATCAACAAAAATGATATCTCCTGTGATTTTTTTTGATAAATCACTTGCTAAAAAAAGAGCAACATTTGCAACATCTTCCTTTGTTATAATCCCTTTGATAGGAGCTTTTTCACCAAACATTGATGTTAAAGCCTTAAATCCACCAATACCACTTGCTGCTAAAGTTCTAATAGGTCCAGCAGAAATAGCATTGACGCGAATACCCTTTTCTCCCAGGTCATGTGCAAGGTATCTTACCGTTGCTTCTAAAGCTGCTTTAGCTATACCCATAATATTATAGTTAATTACAACTTTTGAAGAACCATAATAAGTCATAGTAATTATACTACCACCATTCGTCATTAATTTATATGCTCTATTTGAAAGAGCTATTAATGAATATGCTGATATGCCCAAGGTGTCTCTAAATCCTTCTGGTGAGACATCTACAACTTTACATTTTAAATCTTTCTCTGGGGCATATGCAATTGAATGTAATAGTATATCAATACAATTAAATTTTTCAGCAGCAATATTAAAAACATTATCTAACTCAGATTCATTTGTAACATCACATTTTACACAAAAGGTTGCATCTAGTTCTTTTGCAATTGGGATAACCCTTTTTTCTAAATTAGCACTTCCATAGGCAATCCCTATTAAAGCACCTTCTTCTTTTAATTTCTTGGCTATCCCATAGGCTATAGATTTATCATTTGCAATGCCAAAAATTACAGCTTTTTTCTCATCAACCATTCCCATATAATATACTCCTAACGCTTCGAATATTGGGAACTTTTGCGGGCCTTTGGCTTTCCATACTTTTTCCTTTCAACCATACGTGAATCCCTTGTAACCAATCCTTCAGCTTTAAGTGCCTTCCTATAGGAGCTATTAAACTCAATAAGAGCCCTGGCCAATCCAAGTTTAATTGCGTCAGCCTGCCCTGTAATTCCACCACCTTTAACTGTTATATAGGCATCTATCTTATCCAAAGTATTTACCACTTCTAATGGTCTCAAAACTGATCTTCTATGTAATTCTCTATTAAAATATTCATCATATTTTTTATCATTGACAATTATCTCACCCTTTCCTGGTTTTATAAATACTCTAGCAACTGATGTTTTTCTCCTTCCGGTGCCATAATTATACTTATTCATTTAATTGCCTCCTTTATATCAATCAGCTCAGGCTTTTGAGCAACATGTGGATGTTCATTCCCTTTGTAAACCTTCAATTTACTTATCATCTGACGCCCCATTTTAGTTTTAGGAAGCATTCCTTTTACGGCTTGATAAATAACATCCTCAGGTTTTTTAAGCATGCGCTCACTCAGACTCTCCATTTTTAAGCCACCGAGATAACCAGTATGCCTATAATACAATTTATCTTCCATCTTTTTACCAGTTACATATATTTTTTCAGCATTAACTATAATCACAAAATCTCCTACATCAAAATTTGTTGAGTATATTGCCTTTGTTTTCCCCATTATAATCATTGCAACCTTAGAAGCAAGCCTGCCTAATTCCAATCCATTGGCATCTATTATATACCAATTTCTTTTGATTTCATTAAAATTTGGTAACGTAGTTTTCATTATCTTACCTCAAAGTTAATATTAAAAGAGAAATATATTATAATATTTTGGTATTTAGTCAATATTAAAATCCCTTTCTTCTTTCTTTAATTCTCGTGGCCTTCCCTTTTAAGTTTCTCAAATAATAAAGTTTGGAGCGTCTAACCTTGCCAGTACGCTTTACGTAAACACTTTCTACTCTTGGTGAATGTAATAAAAAGGTTCTTTCAACTCCTATATTACCTGACATCTTTCTAACTGTAAAAGTTGAAGATAAACCATTGTTATGTTTTTTTATCACAATTCCTTCAAAGGGTTGTATTCTCTCCTTATCACCTTCAACTATTCTGAAATTAACTACCACAGTATCACCCGTTCTAAATTCTGGAATTTCCTTCTTTTTATATTCTTCTTCTACTGATTCAAGAATTCTATTTTTCATATGATTCCTCCAAAATATCTCTATATATTCTATCTAATATAATCGCCACTGCACTTCTTACTGATAAATGATTAAATCCTTTTATTCCTTCAATTGGCTTGAGGAGATAGTCAACAGAACTTAAAAAGTCTTCAGTAAATCCCCAGCCAGTGCCAAACAAAAGTAATATATTTTGACGAACTAGCTTATCAAAAAAAGTGTTGAAGTCAATATGTTTCTTTCTTTTTCTTGCAGTTGTTGCAACAATCAATGGTTTTTCGCCAGTTGCCTCTTCAATTTCCTTAATGACTTCTACTAACGATTCCCTTATCTCTACAATCTCAAAGGCTTGACGTCGATTCTCATTATAGGTACTCCCAAATCCTAATAGCCAATGTTTCATTACTCTTTTTGCAATATTTCTCTGTGATTCAACAGGGTTTATTACATAAAATTTTTCTACATTGTAGGATTTACAAGTTCTAGAGATGTCATGTAAATCCATATTTGTCAGTGCCGTGCTAACTACATCTCCCTCCTTATCCTGCATAGGATAATGCATAAGCCCAACTCTAAGATTTTTAGATATTTTGTCTATATCTACCATATGAGTTTTATTTTCACTGCTCACATCTTTATTAAATACCATGTTTTTTAGCAAATCTTTCCTATATTGTAAAGTTATTTTGATAGACTCATTTTGTCTCCATTTTTTAATTTTTGCATGGTGACCACTTAATAATATTTCTGGAACAGTCTCGTCTATAAATTTATTAGGTCTTGTATATTGTGGATATTCTAGTCCACCAATTGCAAAGGATTCTTCAACAGTTGATTCATGATCACCCAATACCCCTGGTATATAACGAGAAATTGCATCAATCATACTAATTGCAGCATATTCACCACCTGTTAGAATATAATCCCCAATTGAATACTCCTCGTCAACTACTAATTTTCTAATCCTCTCATCAACACCCTCATATCTACCACAAATAAAAGTTATATCCTTTTCATTTGACAATTTTCTAGCATAATAATCAGAAAACTTCTGACCACGAGGATCCAACAAAATCACCTTTGTAAGTTTTTTTTCCTTTATAGCATTAACAGCATAATATATAGGCTCAACTTTCATCACTAAACCAGGACCTCCACCATATGGGTAGTCTTCAGTAATTTTGTGTTTAAAAGGTGAAAATTCCCGTAAATTAATATAATTTATGTTGATTAATTTCTTTGTTATAGCTTTTGAGATTACTCCATAAGAAAATACATTGTCAAACAAGTTCGGGAATAACGTTATTATGTTAAATGTTATGCTCAACGAGGCCTGACCTCAATACAGTTATTTGATTTTGAAAAATATTTTTATTAACTATATGTTCACTATTATAGTTAACTAAAAAACTTTTATTTTCACTTACAATGTTAAATACAATATTTCCGTTAAAATTATAATATTCATATATTTCCCCCACATACAGCCCACATTCATCATATACTTTTATACCAACATATTTACTTAATTCATCTTTATAATTTAATTCATGTATTTCTTCCTTTAAAGATATTGGTAAAATCACTAAAAGATCTTTATACTTTTTTGCATAATTAATATTGTTAAGACCCTCTAATTTAAAAATAAATGTGTTTTTATGTATATAATAATATTCTAACCTAAAGGAATAAACAGTTGAAGTACTTTTGAGCAAGACATATGGATATATATCAAATAGATTACCTATATCATAAAAAAACCTAACTTTAACTTCCCCACTTATACCGTGAGTTCCACAAACTTTGCCAATATCAACAAATTCCATTTAGATCTCCCCGCTTATTTGAAAAATAAGCGGGGTTATAACAATTATTCCAAAATTTCTAAAACTACTCTTTTGCCTTTTTTAATACCAGCTGCATTAAGCAATGTACGAATGGCCCTTGCAGTACGCCCCTGTTTACCAATAACTTTACCAAGGTCCGATTGATCAACTCTTAGCTCAATTACCGTTGTTTTTTCACCTTCCACTTCTCTAATATCAACTTTACTAGGGTTATCAACAAGTGATTTTGCAATGTACTCAACTAGTTCTTTCACTCTTCAACCTCCTTACGATTTTTTCTCTTTTGCTGCTTTTCTTCATGAAATTTTTGCATAATCCCTGATTTTGAAAACATACTCCTCACTGTATCGGTAGCTATTGCTCCATTACGCAACCACTTTAAGGCTTTGTCTTCATCTATTATATAATTCTTATTGTTGTTAAGAGGATTATATAACCCTATTTTCTCAATATATTTACCATCCCTCTTAACTCTTTCATCTACAGCTACAATTCTGTAAAACGGCATCTTTTTTTTGCCAAATCTTATTAGTCGTAGTTTTACTGCCACAAAAGCACCTCCTTACTTCACAAAGATATTATTTAACATTGATTTATCAAATTTTTTTAGTTTGCCTTTTTTATTATTAACCATTTTTAACATCCTATTCATTTGTTGCAATTGTTCAATAAGTTTATTTATTTCTCTTACTGAAGTTCCACTTCCTCTGGCTATACGCTTTTTCCTGCTACTATTTATAATATGATAGTTTCTTCTTTCTAGAAGTGTCATAGAATTTATTATTGCTTCAACTCTTTTAAATTTATCATCAAAGTCATCTATCTGTGGAAGTTTACTAAATCCTGGAATTAATTTCAATAGATTTTCCATAGTTCCCATTTTTTTTATCATTCTAAATTGTTTTAATAGATCGTTAAAATCTAAACCTTCTTTTTTAAGCTTTTTCTCAAAGTCTTTAGCCTCACTTTCATCTATTGTATCTTGTGCCTTTTCAACTAAGGAGACTATGTCACCCATACCGAGAATTCTCGAGGCCATCCTATCTGGATAAAATGGTTCAAAATCTGCTATTTTTTCACCAACACCAGCAAATTTAATGGGTTTACCCGTTATCTCCTTTATCGATAAGGCAGCTCCACCTCTAGCATCACTGTCCAGTTTTGTTAATATTACACCAGTTATATTCAATTTTTCATTAAATTCTAAAGCTTGATTAACAACATCTTGTCCAACCATGCTGTCGACAACCAATAAGATTTCATTAGGATTAAACTCTTTTTTTACTTTAACAAGTTCTTCCATCATATCATTATCTATATGAAGTCGACCAGCAGTATCAATTATGTTTACATCAATCAATTGTTTCTTACAAAAAGCAATAGATTCCTTAATAATCTTTACAACATCTGAGGTATTCTTATTAGCATATACGGGTACATTTATACTTCTTCCAAGTACTTCTAGTTGGTCAACAGCTGCAGGTCTATATACATCAGCTGCCGTTAACATAACCTTTTTATTTCTTAAATAATAAGCAAGTTTCGCAGCAGTTGTTGTTTTTCCAGAACCTTGTAATCCCACAAGCATTATTATTGTTGGCGGTAAAGGATGAAAAAAAATCTTGTTTAAACCCTCACTCCCACCCAATATATCTGTTAATGCATCATTAACTATTTTTACAAATACCTTATCAGGAGTAAGACTCTTTAATACATCTTTACCCAGGGCTTCCTTTTTTATCCTTTCAATAAAAACCTTTACAACTTTATAGTTAACGTCTGCCTCTAATAAGGCAATTCTTATCTGCCTAACTATCTCACTGATATTGTCTTCAGTTAGTTTTGTCTGCGACTTTAATTTCTTAATAACTCCTTGTATTTTTTCTGATAATGTTTTAAACATTTATTATATCCTTAGCTAAATAAGCTAAATTACATTTTAATCCTTCCATGTCAATAATTTATTATTCAAACTTATATATTACAAGACCGCTTGCCAATTTTGGATAGAAATATGTAGACTTCTGTGGCATATACAAATTATTTTCTGCTATTTCCCGAATAATATTTAGATCAACTGGAGGCAAAATAAAGGCCATTGTTTTAAATTTATTAGTTGCATTATGAACCTCTTCAACAGTATGAACATAGGTTATTTTATGTCCCTTTGATAATTCATTTTCATTGTAGTTCAAGCAATTTTTAAGTATTAACTCATGTAGTACATAAGTATTTACTTTTCTGTATACAGGATGCAGTTTCTCTAGGGATTCATCTTTTAAAACTAAACCAGAGCACTTCTCTCCTATATATAAAATAAATCTTATTACAGTGCTATCAGATAAAAATGATTGAATGTCTTTAATATCCTCAACAATGTCGAAATTTTTATTAATACATTTAAAAAATTCTTTCTCATTGAATCCATCTCCAATGTTAATAATTCTGTGTGTTGGAAATACTTTTAAGCCGTCATCATAAAAATTCACCATCATCATCATTATGTAATCATAATCTCTCAATTCATTTTCACTTACTCCATCTTCTGATCTTCTTATATTTCTATATGTTAAAGCAGTACTATATCTATGATGTCCATCGGCAATATATAATTTTTTATTCTTCATAAAATCAACAAGATACTGTATATCCTTCTCATCTGTTATCAACCATATACTGTTTTTTACTCCTTCATCATCTAAAGCTGAAGCAGAAGGAATGCTCTTTTTAATATAGTTAAACAATCTTTCTAGCTTTTTTTCTTGATCCATATACATTGAAAATACCTGGCTCAAATTAGATTTAACTTCCTGTAACAGATTAAATCTATCTTCTATAGGAGTCGATAGAGTTTTCTCATGAGGTAAAATAGAACCCTTCCCTAGCTCTTCCAATTTAACAAGTCCTATAAATCCAGTCCTGTTATACTTTTGATTACCAAACACATATTCTTGTTCGTATAAATAAAAACAAGGTTTACTATCTTCTAACAATATTCCATCTTTTATCCAGTTATCTAATACTTTTTTTGCATGCTTATATTTATCTTCACCTTGAGGTAAAATTAATTTCACTATGTTATAAGGAGATTTTATCTCTAAGGTATCTCTCATTTTATCAGAAATGATGTCATAGGGAGGAGAAATAACTTGTTTTAAAACTGCCTTTTCCAAATTATATCTAATACCTCTAAATGGTTTTATAAGTGCCATAACATACCTTCACCTTTATTTATTTTTGTTATTAACTACTAGCTTAGCAAATTTTCTCTTTCCAACTTTTAATAAATATTCACCCTTCTCAAAACAATAGGCAATATTAGTAATGCGTTCATTATTAACATAAACCCCACCTTGGGTTATAAACCTTTTGCTTTCTGAATTTGATTGAGCAAAGCCAATTTTTTTCATTGCATCAATAATATTTACTGAACTTTCAAAATTATAAACTTTTAAATCTTCAGGTATTTCCTTATTACTAAATATCCGTTCGAAATCTTCTAAAGCTTTTTTTGCCGCTAATTGTCCGTGAAAACGATTTACAATTTCAAATGCTAAATTTTTCTTTGCTTTCATTGGATGTATGTGACCACTTTTTATTTTCTCTAATTCATTAACATCAACATCACTTAATAAAACATAATATTTTATCATTAGCTCATCACTAATTGACATAATTTTACCAAAGATATCTTTTGGATTCTCACTTATACCAATATAGTTTCCTAAGGATTTACTCATTTT
>DHGE01000025.1:3903-4294 GCA_002402635.1 Deferribacterales bacterium UBA4806 | reverse complement strand
TTCCTGATGAAGCTCTAGTAGAGTCAGTTTACTTGACTGACAGATACATTACTGATAAATTTCAGCCAGATAAAAGTTTAGATGTAATTGATGAGGCAAGTTCACGGCTAAAATTAGAATATGATATTATGCCACCAGATATATTAGAATTGAAAAATCGCATATTAGAATTGAAGGAAGATAGGGAAGTTCTATATAATACCAGCAATTTTGAAAGGATAGAGGAATTTTCCCACGAAATTGAGAGATGTAATGAATTATTGCAGTTGAAAATAGGTGAGTGGAAAATAAAAAAGAGCGAAGCCTGGCCAAAACTTTCAGTAGAAAATATATCTACAGTTGTATCTTTAATGACAAACATACCTGTCCAAAAATTAAGACTAGAAGATAG
>DHGE01000025.1:1864-3720 GCA_002402635.1 Deferribacterales bacterium UBA4806 | reverse complement strand
ACTGAAGCCTCAATAATTAGAATAGATATGAGTGAATTTATGGAGAGGTTTAGTGTTTCGAGACTTATTGGTGCTCCTCCAGGGTATGTTGGATATGAAGAAGGCGGTAAACTAACTGAAGCTGTTAGAAGAAAACCATATGCGGTGATTCTTTTTGATGAAATTGAAAAAGCACATCCAGAAGTTTTAAATATACTTTTACAGATACTCGATGATGGCTTCATAACAGATAGCTTGGGCCATAAAGTAAACTTTAAAAACACCATAATTATTATGACATCAAACCTTGGAACAAAGACATCGATACAATCTAAAAAAGTTGGTTTTGATGCTATGATGGAGCATGAAGGGAATAAAGTAGACTATAAATCTTTTAAAGGAAATGCTCTAAAAGAATTGAAAGATACTTTCCCCCCTGAATTTATAAATAGGATCGATAATATAGTTATTTTTAAACCACTAGAAAGAGAACATTTAAAGAAAATTGTAAATCTTCAGATTAAAGAGATTAACAGTAGGCTTTTAAAAATGGGTAAGACTTTGTCGGTTAGTGAAGATGTTTATGATTTTATACTAGAGAAAGATTATAATTATCAGTATGGTGCGAGACCTATTAAAAGACTTCTACAAAGATATATTGAGGATCCGTTAAGTGATAAATTAGTTGAGGGTAAATTTGCGAAAAGAAAGTTAATAAAAGTTGAAGTCAAGAATGGAGCAATCAGATTCAAGTAATCAAAAATATATTAATTTTTGGTGCTGGTTCAGTAGGTTCCTTTTATGGTGGTCTTATAAAAAATGCTGGATATAACGTTACATTAGTTGCTCGTGGTAAAAGATTAAGACAACTAAGAAAAATAGGTCTTTTAATAAGTAGCAATTTCTATGGTAATATATCGGCTACTCCTGAATTAACTTTTAATGACAGTTACTATGATTTAGTTATACTCTCTGTTAAGTCGCATCAAACTGAAGAAGCCTTAAAAGAAGTAAAAAAATATACAAGTGATAACACTATTATCATTTCTATGCAAAATGGTGTTGATAACCCTTTAATAATTAACGAGTATTTACATAATAATATAATATTATTAGCTGCCATAAAGGTTGGTCTCTCAATAAATTACAAGGGAATTGTAATACATACCTTTGGTGGAGGAATAAAACTAGGTTATTATAAAAAATGCTTAAATAAAGGGGACATAAGCCATGTTTTAGAAATTTTTGAAAAAGCAGGCATTGAATGTGAATTTGTACATGATATTCATAAAAAAGTATGGGAAAAAGCTCTCTGGAATGCTGCTTATAATCCATTATCTGCAGTCCTNNTTAATGGAGGAAATTGTAGAGGCAGCAGAGTGTGATAGTATATATATTGATGAAATTTCTAAAAAAAATGTATTTCAATTAGACAATTCTATGGAAGCCTTTAAAACTAGTATGCTCCAGGACATAGAAGCATTAAGAAAACCTGAGATTGATGGTCTACTTTTGCCAATAATAAAACGATTGGAGCAGAAAGGAAATATAAACTCATATCACAGATTACTGTATAATATAATAGACGCTAAGTATGGTAGGCCCTTTATATATACACCTAAAATAGCGGCTGATACAATTATTGTTAATAGGAGTAAAGAGGTTTTATTAATTAAAAGGAAAAATCCACCATTTGGTTGGGCTATCCCAGGAGGGTTCATTGACTACAATGAAAAAGCCGAAGATGCTGCAAAAAGGGAAATATTTGAAGAGACTGGTTTATTATTAGATGATGTCAAGTTGTTTGGTGTATACTCTGACCCCGAGAGAGACATTAGAGGACACACTATTAGTGTTGTTTACTATAGTAATACAGA
>DHGE01000025.1:0-1704 GCA_002402635.1 Deferribacterales bacterium UBA4806 | reverse complement strand
CAGCCCCCCAATGTCTTTTTGCAACGTAAACAGGTTGAGCTATTTCAGCTAGAATCTCGCCAGTATCTCTTTCATAGAACTGAAATATCCAACGTTTTGTGTTCCTTGCAGATTTTATGCCTGTCTTGTCATTGAATAGCCGCTTATCTCTTGAGAAGAGTTTGTCTTTTTCATTATCGCCGGTATATCTACAGTAGATAGAGTTATGAGTGGGGGCATAACCATTTCTATCAACTAAGAGAAAAAAAACAGATCCTTTGATGTTATTTAATGCTTCATCATAAATAGGTCTTAATAATTTTTCAACAATACTATCATAAGAGGTTTTATATTTGGGAACAACAAAATTTCCTGCTATTAATTTATAATTTTCATCAAAAACATTTACTCCATTTTCGTACAATTTTGTAAGAACCGATTCACATGTATTTTTATAATAGGTCATTTGTTCTAATATGTCACCCAACCTGCCACTGGCTGTTCTAAATTCTGTAACGAGGTCAAGTAAGCTATAAGTTTTATTAACGAAATTAACGATATACTTTTCTATATTAGATACTATGTTAAGGTTTGTCTTGCTAAAATTATTTAGCTCTTCCAATTCTTTTAACATCCCGTCACTGCTGCTTGAAAGTTCTTCTGCTGAGGCTACTATGCGTTCAATATGATCTTCTGTATTTTCAAAGTTTTTTATTATATAGTCAAAGCTATTATAAGAATTATCAATTGCCCTATTACATTCTTCGATATTGCCATGTAATAATTCAGATTCTTTAATCGTGGTATTAATATAATTACTCATATCTATTATGGTTGTTGAAATATTTTTAATAGCTTCTTTTACTCTTTCAGATAGTTTTCTAACTTCTTCAGCAACAACGGCAAACCCTCTCCCTGCTTCTCCTGCACGGGCGGCTTCTATTGCAGCGTTAAGAGCTAAAAGATTAGTTTGATCAGATATATCATTTATGAGCTTTAAAAGAGATTTTATTCCTTCTGCCCCAATTTTTAGATGTCCAACAGTTTGTATAAATTGATCAATAGTACTGCTTAAATCCTTTGTAATATTTGAGGCATTCTGTAAATCCCCATAAGACTCTTTTGATTTTAAAACATTAGAATTAATAGCATTCGAAATCTCTACCATATCTCTAGCAATCAATTCACTCGTCTTTAATGTTTCCTGCGACGTCTGTACAGTTGTTTCTATAATTGAGGATTGCTTTTTAAAATTAAGGGTTGCCTCCATGATAGATTTATTTATATGTATTGATTCAACAGAAATAAATGCAGTGTTATCTCTTATGTTGTTTACAATGTTTACAAGTGACTTAATAAAACTATTGTAATGCAATGAGAGTTCACTGAATTCATCAAAGGTGTATGAGGGTAGGCTTGTATTGAGATCAGCATTTCCTTGTGCTATTTTTCTAAATGTTTTCATTATATCTTTAACAGGCCTTAATATAAGATGTTGTAAAAAAGCAATTATGATAACACTGCTTATAATACCCAAAATTAAAAGAATAATACTTATTGACAAATATTTGTTGATAATACCACTTAAACTTGAAATTATATCTTGAGATATGTCATTTTCTTTAAGGTAGCCTATTATAGCTCTATAGGATAAGTAAAAAATAAGGCAATAAATACATTGAATAAATATTAAAAAACTAATATTGCCAACTAATTTTTTTGTAA
>DHGE01000057.1:1221-5353 GCA_002402635.1 Deferribacterales bacterium UBA4806 | reverse complement strand
CTTTGGCTGCCTATATAATGTATATTCAATTATTCAGCTCTCTATTTGTATTATTCCCCAGTATATTTTCAATTTTATCAAATAATTCTTTAAGGCGAAAGGGCTTGAATAAATGATATTGTACCTTCAAAGCTTTTATTTTCTTCAAACTATTTATATCGTTTTGTGCTGATAATATTATTATGGGCAAATGCTTCAGTTTATCACTGTTTTTTATCTTTTCATATGCCGTAAGCCCATCCATTATAGGCATTGAAATGTCCATTACTAGAATATCTGGTAAAATTTCAATTGCCAATTCTATGGCATCTTTACCATTTGAAGCCTCATAAACTTCAAAACCATTTTTTCTTAATTGAGTAGCTATTAATTTTCTCAGCTTAAATTCATCATCGGCTAATAAAATTTTCATATCAATAAAGTATAATGGTTTTTTAAATATTTTTAAATATTTTTAATTGACTTTTAATATATTTCTTATATTAAGACATATATGCCGAAGTGGTGGAACTGGTAGACACGCCATCTTGAGGGGGTGGTGGCTATTAGCCGTGGGGGTTCGAGTCCCCCCTTCGGCATTTCTTATATAGTTATATTTTTAAATGTTTTGCTTATTTCAAAGACAAGTCTTTCATACATTTTATAATCTAGAGATTGCTCACCATCACTTAATGCCTTTCCAGGGTTATTGTGCACCTCAACCATAATCCCGTCAGCCCCAGCTGCAATGGCTGCCAAGGCTAATGGTAAAACATAATGCTTGTTTCCAGCAGCATGGGATGGATCGACAAATATTGGTAAATGAGTTTTTTCTTTGAGTACAGGAATACAATTAATATCAAGAGTATTTCTAGTGGAAGTTTCAAAGGTTCTTATCCCTCTTTCACATAATATAACATTACTGTTTCCCTTCAACAATACATACTCAGCAGCCATTAAAAATTCTTCCACTGTTGCTGATAAACCTCTTTTTAACAATACTGGTTTTTTTTGTGCCCCTAAGACTTCTAACAAATCATAATTGTACATATTTCTTGACCCTACCTGAAATATGTCAACATAATCATACATATATTCTAATTCATGGATGCTCATTATCTCAGTAATAACAGATAATCCTGTTCTTTTTTTTGCCTCTAACAAATATTCTAAGGCAACTCTTCCTAAACCTCTAAAAGAATATGGAGACGTCCTTGGTTTAAAAGCACCTCCACGCAATATAGCTGCTCCCTTTCCCTTCACATATTCAGCTATATCAAGTATTTGCTCTCTACTCTCTACTGAACATGGTCCCGCTATAATTATTAGCTTATCTCCACCTATTTCAACATTATTAACTTTGATTTTCGTTTTAAGTTGTAATTTTTTTTTTGAACTTAATGGTATTATTTTTGTCATCTTTATGACCTCCAATTTTATAAAAAAAGGCCGCAAGCTTTTTTGCCTGCGGCCTTTAATATTTAAAAGGGTATTATCCCAAATTTACCGCAGGCTAAACATGTTATACCATCCAAAAAAATAGTTATTTACAAATTTTACTGAAAAAGATAAACAATCTGTGAGATACAATGAAAGGCAATTTAAGTATTTTTTATTATATAGAATATCCTCTTTCATAAAAATTAAATATACAAAAATTAAATAAATTGCAAGACTAAATATTGAAAAAAGGTAACAAAAATATTATCTATATTAAGAAGCAAAATATTATGAAATTTACGAGATGGATTAAAGAAGAAATAGAAACTGTATTTAAAAAAGATCCGGCAGCAAGGAATACTTTAGAAGTTATATTATGCTATCCAGGATTTCATGCCATAATATTACATAAATTTTCTCATTTTCTATGGAAACATCATTGCAAACTTATTGCTCGTCTCCTGTCACACCTCAATAGATTCCTAACTAGTATCGAAATACATCCAGGTGCAACAATTGGTGAACGATTTTTTATAGATCATGGAATGGGTGTTGTGATAGGTGAGACAGCAGAAATCGGTAATGATGTATTAATTTATCATGGCGTGACTCTGGGAGGTGTCAGTCTTAAAAAAGAAAAAAGACATCCAACAATAGGCAATAATGTTATTATAGGAGCTGGGGCAAAAATACTTGGACCGATTACTGTAGCCGACAATGCAAAAATTGGAGCCAATACTGTAGTAGTAAGAGACATCCCACCGAACACAACTGTTGTTGGGATCCCTGGCAGAATAGTTGCTGAGTTTAAACAGCCTAGCTTTAATTTAGATCATAATAAGCTTCCAGATCCTGCTGCTAATGCTTTATCATGCCTAGTGGATAGAATAATAGAAATAGAAAAAGAAATTGATCAATTAAAAAAGCAGCTAAGAAGTTCAACATATGCTAATATAAAATCCGACTAATTGGAGGCACCATGACTATATACTTTGATAATAGCGCAACAACCCCTGTTGATCCAAGAGTTTATGAGGCAATGATTCCTTATTTTAAAGATAAATATGCAAATCCTTCAAGCATCCATAAACTTGGAAGAATAATAAAGGAAGATATTAATAGTGCCCGCGCAAGGATAGCTTCACTTATTAATGCTGATGAGGATGAAATTATTTTTACAGGGAGTGGTTCAGAATCTGATAATTTAGCAATTAAAGGAATTGCTTTCGCTAGGAAACATAAGGGAAATCACATTATTACTTCATCTATTGAGCATAAAGCTGTTTTACAAACCTGCAAATGGTTAGAAAATTATGGTTTCGAGGTAACCTATCTACCTGTTGATAAAGATGGCCTTGTTAATGTAGATGAGCTAAGATCACATATTAAAAGTACTACTATATTAATATCTATAATGTTAGCAAATAATGAAATAGGAACTTTACAGCCAATAAGTGAAATTACAGAATTAGTGAAAAATAAAAATATAGTTGTGCATACAGATGCAGTTCAAGCCGCCGGTAAAATGACGATAGACGTTGCGGAACTAGGTGTTGATTTGTTAACATTTTCAGGACATAAAATTTATGCTCCTAAAGGCATAGGTGTTTTATATATCTCTGATTTTTTAAAGGATGAAATTATACCATTAATCCATGGAGGAGGGCATGAGTTTGGTTTGCGAGCTGGCACCGAAAATGTTCCATATATTATTGGGCTGGCAACAGCCTGTGATATAATAGGTGAAGAATTGAATACAGAAATGCAGAGGATTAAAGAAATAAGAGATAAATTTGAGTCACTTATATTAAGAAATATCTCTGACACTTATGTCAATGGCTATAACGCACCTCGCATATGCAACATAAGTAACATTGCCTTCAAATATATAGAAGGAGAAGCCTTAATGGTTTATGCTTCTGATATTTGCTGCTCAGCAGGAAGTGCATGTACTTCAGATGAAGGACCTTCCCATGTGCTTAAAGCTATGAACATTGACCCCATAGATATACATGGTTCATTAAGATTTAGCTTTGGTAGGTTTAATAAAATTGAAGAAGTTGGTCGTGCAGTAGAAATTATAAAAGAAAGTGTTTCAAAACTGAGGGAATTTTCTCCTCTTTACAACAAAGAGTAATCAATGATCATGATCGTAATCTAAATGAATATTCTTTTCATTTCTAAATTTCATTTTTATTTCATTGCTTTTTTCTATATTTATGTTATTAAGTCTATCAATATCTCTGTTGTAATCATTTTTATCATTATATCTTTCACGCATTTTTTCTCCTTCTGATCTTTTTTCTTCAATTTCAGGTTTATTATATTTTTTATAGTCCACACCATTTTTATAGTGATGATAATAATGAGCACCCTCTAAATTGTGTCGATTTACACTCTTTAAAATAGTATTACCACTGCATGCATAAGGGGGCATTTCCAAAAATGAAATAACTGCACATATAATAATTGTAATTTTAAATATTGCCCTCATTATATTTATAATGTAAAAGAATATAAATATTTATCTATAGAAATCTATTATATTTAAAATGGATATTGAAAAATTATTTGCAAAAATTTTCGATAAATTTTCGTATACCGAGCTTAGTGATATAATTCTAACAGAAAATAACATTTATATCCTGCATAATCAAGATTTAAAAAAGATTAGTCTCCCTAGTTATTCCTTTAACGAAATAATAAAAGATAT
>DHGE01000057.1:0-1197 GCA_002402635.1 Deferribacterales bacterium UBA4806 | reverse complement strand
AACTAGTTCTATTAATGCAACTTTTTCGATAAAATTAAAAAATTTACGATTTAGAATACATATCTTTCTTTCAAGGGGGCATATTATATGTCTTCTAAGGTTAATCCATTTCTCTGATAAGGACTTTCGAACTCTTGGATTCAATATGAAATATATAGACCCTATCATACAAAGAAGGCGTGGCTTAATACTTATTTCTGGGCCAACAGGAGCAGGCAAATCTACAACAGCAGCTGCACTAATAGAGCATTACAGCACCAACTTTAATTGGCACATAGTTACCGTTGAGGATCCAATTGAGTACTTATTTGAAAGTAATTCTTCTATTGTTTCTCAAAGGGAAATTGGCTTGGATACGCCAGATTATCCTAATGCACTCATAGATGTATTAAGAGAAAGACCAAATGCTATATTCGTAGGAGAAATTGTATCAAAAGATGTTGCGGAACTGACACTTCAAGCTGCAACTGCAGGTCAGCTGGTAATATCTACCATACATGCCTCAAATGTAATTGAAACAATTGAAAGATTTATCAATCTTTATGAAATGGATTTTGTTAGTAATGTACGATTAAAATTAGCCTATTCATTATTAGCGGTAATATCACAACGGCTGGTTAAAGTTAAAGTTGGTGATTCTATAAGACTTAAATTACTCTATGAGGTATTGTTGAATGATAGCCAAGCAATGGCGTTAATAGCTAGTCCCAATCAGAGATTAACATTACTCTACGATACGTTAAAAAGACAACGAGTTAAGCTAATTACAGAGCAACTAGATGAACTAATTGCTGAAAATAGAATTTTATAAATTGCACTATATTAATATTTTCAACCATAAAGGCTCAATTGATATTACAACTTTATCATCCTAGGTGTAACACAATTTTAACAATAATAAATCCCATCAAACAGGATGATAGAACTCCAATTAATCCTGGGAGAATAAAACTATGATTTATTACATATTTACCAATTTTTGTTGTTCCTGATCGATCAAATTGTATAGCAGCTAAATCACTTGGATAGGTCGGTAAGATATAATAACCATAACAAGCAGCTGCAAATGCAACAACATACTGTGGTTCCACACCAATAACTAATGCTGTTGGAACAAGTGCATTAATTGCAGCAGCTTGCGAATTAACGAATTTAGACACTAAAAGCAAAGCCAAAGCATATGACCATGGATATTGT
>DHGE01000168.1 GCA_002402635.1 Deferribacterales bacterium UBA4806 | reverse complement strand
TAAAAAGAATTAATAGTAATGATAAAACAGTAATTTGCCCATCTTGTGGAGATAAAGCTTATAGAATAGTTTCGCAATCTTCATTTATATTAAAGGGGAGCGGATGGTATGTAACAGACTACAAAGGTTCTAAGAAAAATATTACTCCGCAGGATAAGAAAAAAACAATAGACAATTCTAAAGTATCCGAAAAACCTTCAAAAGAAATAAAAGAAACAACGAAGGTTGAAAAGGCTGGTTAATAATTTAGGACATTAATGCGGCTATCAGCATTAATGTTTTTTGATATAAATATTGTATAGAATATACAATCAAGTAGTGGTTTAAATGTTTTATTATCTAGTGCAGATATAAAAAATGCATCTTTATATGTATCCTTTAACGACAATAAAGTTTTGTTACCTAATATGTCAATTTTGTTGAAAACTAAAAGCCTTTTTATATTATTTAATGAGATTTCTTCTAATATTGTATCAACTGAGTTTATTTTCTTTACGTAATCATTAGTTGCAGCATCTACTAAATGGATAATTAACCATGAACCATATATTTCTTCTAATGTTGATTTAAATGCTCCTTTTAAATCATCAGGTAGATCTTTAATAAAACCAACAGTATCATTAATAATTATCTCTTTCTCTTCTGGGAATCTCAACCTTTTTGACACAGGATCTAAAGTCGCAAACATTTTTTCATCTGTGTAGTTATTAGTTTTTGTTAAAGTATTTATTAAGGTGGATTTACCAGCATTGGTATATCCAACAATTGAAACTATAGGTAATGAAGCATTAGATCTTTTTTTCCTTTGAATATATCTATTTTGTTCAATTTTTTTTAGTTTTTTTGTAAGCAGTGTTATCCTTTCATATACTCTTCTCCTGTCAATTTCTAATTTAGTTTCCCCTGGCCCTCTTCCCCCTATGCCGCCAGTCAGCCTTGATAGCGAGTCATCATGGGCAGACAACCTTGGTAGAATGTATTTAAGTTGAGCTAGCTCAACTCTTAGCTTCCCGTCGTTGGATTTAGCACGTTTTGCAAATATATCTAAAATAAGTTGATTTCTATCTATAATTTTCATTTCTGTGTACTGAGAGATTGTTTTAGCTTGGTTAGGTGTGAGAGAATTGTCAAATATCAATAGATTCACACCATACCGCAATGCATCTATAATTAATTCTTTTAATTTGCCTTTTCCAATTACATATTTAGGGTCAACACCTTTTTTTATCTGATAATAAGAATTATAAATTATAATTCCAGCACTTTTAGACAACTCTTTCAATTCTTCTAGACTGTCTGATGCTGTGTTTTTGTTGTCATACACACCAATGCATAATGCTTTAATTTCATTTATATTTGATACTTCATTTATTCCATTAGTTAATTTTTCAGTTTCAATTATAAAATCAGTAAAATTAATGTTTTGATTATATGGATCAGTTTGAGGTAATAATTCCCACTGTTTTTCACTATCCATTGAGATATATGCTGTAAAAATTTTATATGGAAGTCCTGTTGAACTAACTAATACTGCTGAAATAGCGTCTAGCCTGAGATATAATAAATCATTTATATCTTCCTTTGATAAGTCTTCATTATAAAGATGAGTATGGATTAACCGTAGTCCTCTCAATTTTCCTGGTATAACCCCGAATCGTTCTAATGTTGGGATAGTAATATCCTTATTAGAACCAATTATAATATATTGCACAGTATTTTTTCTGTCGAGCAATAGGCCTATTTGCCTTTTAATTTCAAAGGAGATCTGAGAGATCATTTTTATTAATTCAATAGAAACAATTGCATCTGTTTTGTATCTTTTGTTCAATAACCTTTCTAATCTTTTTAATGCCGATTGCTTAACATTATTTAAATTTCCCTGTAGTATAATTATCCTCTTTACTATATTCAGTAATTATAGTTTAATATTTTTTTTTAAATTTGCAATTTAATAAATTTATATAAATAAAATAAAAGGAGTTTTTTTGTGCAACCTGAAGAAGCATTAAAGACTATTCTTGATTTAGTGAAATCTGTAGATCATGAAATCCTCCATTATAGTGACGCAGTGGGGCATGTATTGTTAGAAGATGTAAACTCCAAAATAAACTTACCCCCCTATAATAATTCTGCAATGGATGGTTATGCATTCTCTTATGAAGACTTTAATGTAAGAAGGCGATTAAATATTATTGGTACTATTAAAGCTGGCGATATTACAACAGATCTTTTCTTAAAAGAGGGTGAATGTGTAAGAATAATGACTGGAGCATCTTTGCCTCAAAATGCTGATACAGTTGTGGAATTTGAAAAAACTAAAGTTGTTAATAATGTTCTTGAAATTGAAGGTTCAATTCAAAGAGGGAACAATGTTAGGTTAAAAGGCGAAGATGTTTCTAAGGGAGAACAATTAAAAGAACTTACCTTTCAGTTATTAACCCCTGGAAGAATTTTAAGACTGGTATCTACAGGTAACTTTATGCTTAAAGTAAATAGAAAGGTCAGAGTTACTATAATCTCTACAGGTAATGAATTGAGATATCCTTGTGAGAATGTTGATGACAATACGATAATTGAATCAAACGGAGAGTACATTAAGTGTGTGTTAAAGAATATGGGAGCAGAGGTTATATATAAGGGGATATGC
>DHGE01000152.1:6480-11605 GCA_002402635.1 Deferribacterales bacterium UBA4806 | reverse complement strand
AGATGGTTTTGGGTTCACATTAACTGGAGGAAGTGCAATTCATATAAACTCAATGAGCAAAAAAGCTAGACTAAATTTATTAAAAGAGCTTTTTGCAACTAATGGCGCCGGAATTGGTATAAGCTATCTACGTATTAGTATAGGAGCTTCTGATCTTAGTGATCATGTTTATTCTTATGATGATCTGCCTTTAGGTCAAGTTGATCCAAATTTAGAGCATTTTAATATTGATATGGAAAAGAAAGACTTAATTCCAGTGCTAAAACAGATATTAGACATAAACCCAAACATTAGTATCCTTGGTTCCCCTTGGTCAGCTCCTGCCTGGATGAAAGACAATAACGACTCGAAAGGTGGCAGTCTAAAGCATGAGTATTTTGAAGTATATGCAGAATATTTTGTTAAATATATTAAAGCTATGAAAAATGAAGGTATAAATATTAAAGCCATTACAATACAGAATGAACCACTTCACCCAGGTAATAATCCAAGTATGTTTATGCCAGCAGAGGATCAAAAATTATTCTTGAAAAGTTATTTAGGCCCTGCTTTTGAGGCAAACAATATAAAAACGAGAATCATTATATATGACCATAATGCTGATAGAATAGATTATCCAATAAGTATTTTAAATGATAATGATGCGCGGAAATACACCGATGGTTCTGCCTTTCATCTATATGCTGGTGAAATATCCGAACTTACTAAAGTACATAATGCACATCCGGATAAGAACATATATTTTACTGAACAGTGGATAGGGGCACCAAGTGATTTTGCTGGAGACTTTTCTTGGCATATAAATAACCTCATAATTGGAGGAACAAGAAATTGGTGTAAAACTGTTCTAGAATGGAATCTTTCCTCAAACCTGCAGTTGACGCCTCATACTGATAGAGGAGGTTGTACTAATTGTTTAGGTGGCATAACTATAGATGGTGATAAGATTATACGTAACCCAGGCTACTATATTATAGCTCACGCATCTAAATTTATACGTCCAGGTTCTATCCGAATTGGGTCAAATATACCAGAGAATTTGAATAATGTAGCTTTTAAAACACCTGAAGGTTACATTGTAATAATTGTACAAAATAATAGCACATTTTTGCAGCGGTTTAATATTTACTGCAATAGTATTATTTTCACAACAAGCTTAAATGGTGGTGCTGTAGCAACATATTGTCTTAAGCCTTAATATTAAATAATAATAATGAATAATTGACAATTTAGAGAATTATCTATATAAATTAAATACAGTAAGTATTTTATTTAAAAAGCTGAAATTGTTTATTAATTTATTGTAAAGGAGTCGAACATGAAAAGAAGAAAGATTGGCAACATAGGCTATGTAATATTTTTGTTTATTACGTTGTTATTGTTTGTGTCTCAAGTAACAGACGCTGCACTGTATGAAAATTCATATTTACCAATTAAATTAAGAGTTGCAGATTTGTTAAAAAAAATGACCATTGAGGAAAAAGTAGGACAGTGTATTCAGGTTGAAAGAAATTATAGAGGACCAGCTGATGTGGCTAATATGCAGTATGGTTCAGTACTAAGCGGAGGAGGTTCTGTTCCAACACCCAATACTTTTGAGAGTTGGGTTAAAATGATTAATGAATATCAGAATGCTATGGCACAAACTAGATTAGGTATACCAATAATTTATGGTATTGACTCAGTTCATGGTTTTGCCCACACTAGGGGATCAACAATTTTTCCTCATAATATTGGCTTGGGATCGACTAGAAACATAAATTTGGTGAGAAAAATTGCTGAAATTACTGCTCTTGAAACCTCGGCGTTAGGAATGCACTGGAGTTTTTCTCCTTGTACAGCCGATCCGCAAAATATAAGATGGGGTAGAAGCTATGAAGGTTTTAGCCAGATTGCTAAAATTAATGCAGATTATGTTGAAGCTTATATTAAAGGAATGCAAGGTGAAACATTAAGAGATTATAGAAAAAAAAATACAATTGCTGCTACTGCAAAACATTATGCTCTTGAGGGCTGGACATTAAATGGTCAGAATCAAGGGGATACTGTATTACCTGATAATTATATGACAAACGAAAAATATATTAATGATGTTCTAATACCAGCTTTGGAGCCTTATAAAAAAGCTGTAGATTCAGGCGTGTTAGCTATAATGCCTTCTTTTACATCTATAAATGGGTTAAAAATGCATGAAAATTATTTTATGTTAACTGAAATTCTAAAAAATCGCTTTGGTTTTAAAGGTTTTTTAGTTGGTGATTGGAATGCTCATGAACAGGTTACAGGCTCAGCTTCTGAACAAGTAGTAAGGTGTTTTAATGCTGGACTCGACATGTTTATGTGTGGGAATCCAAACACAGATACACCTGTTTACGATGGATTGTTAGATGCTGTAAAAAACGGAACAATTTCAATGGAACGTTTGGATGACGCTGTTAGTAGGATATTAACTGTAAAATTCAAATTAGGCCTATTTGATGATAATCGCTATTCAGATTCTAATCATATTAGAGATATTGGTTCAAAAGAACATAGAGATGTCGCTAGGCAGGCTGTCAGAGAATCACTTGTTTTATTGAAGAATGAAGATGATATTGTAAATAGATTGAAGGATATGAAACATATTTTTGTTGCTGGAAAAAATGCTGATGATATGGGAAATCAATGTGGTGGCTGGACAATTACATGGCAAGGCTCCTCAGGCAATACAACTGATGGTACAACTGTCTTAGAAGGTATTCGCAAAAATGTACAAAAAGGGGTAAACGTTAAATATAATAAAGAAGGGAATGGCTCAACAGGTTATGATGTTGCAATAGTTGTTTTAGGAGAAACTCCATATGCAGAAGGAGAAGGAGATGCAAAGGATGAAACAAGGCTTAAATTAGATCAAATAGATAGAGAGTGTCTAAATAATATAGAAAAAGAAAATCCATCTATTCCAATAATTGTGATACTTATTTCAGGACGACCCATGTTAATTGCTGATCATATTGATAAATGGAAAGGGTTAGTTGCAGCTTGGTTGCCAGGAACAGAGGGTGACGGAATAGCTGAAGTGTTGTTTAATGAGAAGTATGATTTTGTTGGGGAAACATCTTTCGCATGGCCAAAAACTTTTAATGATATAGATAATATGCCTGAATTAGGAAAGGTAAAAAAAGTAAATAATCTATTTGACATTTGGTATGGCTTAAGCAAATAAAGTTATAAATCATATTTTTTTATTTATAGCCCTCTAATGTTATATATGGAGGGCTATATGTTTTTATGAATTTATTAGTAACTATTTGACATTGTCAGAATAATAGATTAATAATAGTTAGTAAGTTTTATTAACTTTATGAATAAAAATAAATCAATGCGCATTACAAATTCAGTTAATATCTTAAAACATTTATTAAGGAAAAAGATGTCTCGTGTAGAATTAGCTGTAAAAAATAATTTAACAAAGACAACAATAACCGAAATAATAAAGGTATTTATTGAAATGGGCATGATTTATGAGGAGTCCACAGTTTCCAATGAAATGGGTCGTCCGTCAATATTATTAAATTTTATAAAAGATTATGTATATGTTATTGGAATAGGTATAATGAGAGATGGGATACAAGGTTGTGTTATAGACACTCAGGGAAATTTAATTGATAAAATTGAAAAAAAATATATTTCACATGAGATTAAGTTAGAAAATATTTATGAAATTGTTGATGCAGTTTTTTTGAAATGTAAAGGAAAGAATATCTCCCCCAAAGCTATTTCTTTTGGTGCCCCAGGACCACTTGACATTAGAGAAGGAATTATTAAATGTCCACCAAGACTTCCAAATATAATAAATTTGCCACTTAAAAAATTAATAAATGATAGATATGGTATTTATTGCTGTATTGAAAATGATGCTGATATGTCAGCGATTGGGGAACAATATTACGGGAAGGGAAAAGATTTAGATTACTTTGCTTTTGTATTTATAAGTAATGGCATTGGTGTTGGCACTATAATTAATAATGAGTTGTATCATGGGCAACATGGTTTTGCTGGTGAACTTGGTCATATTAAAATTAATATTGAGGGCACCTACAAAATATTAGAAGAAGAATTTGGATTTGATAAAATTATACAGAAGATAAACAAAAGGTTGAATAAAGATATTAATACTGTGAATTTAGATAATTTAATGAGATCTTGCAAAGATAATGAACAAATTGCTAGTATAATAAAAGCTGCTGGTACTAACATTGGTAGTGCTTTGCTAGCTTATGTTAACCTTTTCGGCATTACACATCTTTTTCTAGGTGGAAAATGCAAATTATTTGGTGAAACATTTCTAAGTTCGATTCTCTCTTTTATTAAAGAGAATAGATTCTATGAGCATGATGTTAATATACAATTTTCAGATTTAGATGAATTGATTGTTTCAATGGGTGCAGCAAGATATGGCCTATTCAAATATTTAGAAGATTTGGTTAACAAAAAATATAAGTAAAAAATTTAATTTAATATTTTTTATGTAGGGGAATATATGAAAGTAAATATTATTAAAATTTTATTTGTAATAGCAATATTTTTTTTATTTTATACGAATATTTATTGTCGAGCTTATAACATTAAAAACCTCAATTTGAAATGGAATATGCAATCATCATTATTAATAAATTCTAAGGATGAAAATATTTCAAAGTCAGATTTTAATGATAAAGATTGGTATCAAGTCAGTGTGCCAACAACTGTTTTAAATGCTCTAGTCAGAAATGGCATTTATCCTGATCCTTATATTGATATGAATAATATGAAGATACCTGATGCAAATGATGAATTTAACAGTGAATACGATTTATTAAAATATAGCCATATACCTGGGAAAAATCCATGGTCAGCTCCATATTGGTTTAGGACGTCATTTAATCTTGATGGCTTTAATAAGGGTAAAAAGATCTGGCTAAATTTTGATGGAATAAATTACAGAGCTGACATTTGGGTGAATGGCAAGAAAGTTGCTGATGCTAAAGATGTGGTTGGTATGTTTAGTAGGTTTAGGTTTGATATTACTGACTATGTAGAGTTTAAAGGTGAAAATATATTAGCTGTAAAGATTTATCCATTAGATTATCCAGGCTTACCCTCA
>DHGE01000152.1:0-6436 GCA_002402635.1 Deferribacterales bacterium UBA4806 | reverse complement strand
GTACGTGATAGAAATATTGGTATTTGGCAAAACGTGTATTTAGAAGAAACAGGGGATGTTGATATAAGGGATACTCAAGTTATAACGGATTTGCCACTACCAAAGACAGATTATGCTGATTTAACTATCAGAACATTTTTATTTAATACGGAGAAAACATCTGTTACTGGAATATTAAAGGGTGAAATAATTGATAAATCCTCAGATAAGACTGTTTTAACATTTTCTAAGCGTCAACAGATTAAAGGGGGTGCTGAGGAAGAGATTATTTTAACTGTAAATGATATAGACGATTTAAAGATGTTGAATCCAAAACTTTGGTGGCCGAATGGTTATGGAAAACCTAATTTATATGATGTTGAGTTAACTTTCTCAATATCTGGGAAAGTTTCTGATAAAGATGTTACGACATTTGGAGTACGAGAGATAACTACACAAGCTTTTGAGATAGGTGATTCTATTGGTAGGGAGTTTTATGTAAATGGGAAGAAGATACATTTATATGGTGGGGCCTGGGTACCTGATATGATGCTTAATAGAGACAGGATCAGGCTTGAGAACGAATTAAAGTTAATAAAAGAAGGTAATCATAATATAGTTCGTATTTGGGGTGGAGGAGTAACTCCTTCCGATGATTTTTTTGAAATATGTGACCAATTGGGTTTGCTTGTATGGAGTGATTTTTGGATAACAGGTGATTGCCAGGCCACATGGGATAAAGGCAGTCGTGATTGGCCAATAGAAGGTGATGTTTTTTTAGCTAATGTAAAAGATACCATTAGAAGGATAAGAAGTCATCCTAGTTTATTAGTATGGGTTGGAGGTAATGAAGGTTATCCTCGTAAAGAGTTATATGTGGGGATGAGAAATGCAGTAATAGAGTTAGATGGTTCAAGGCCATTTTTGCCGACCTCTGGTGCTACTACTCCACCAGATGATTGGGGCTTGTCTTATCCTGATAATAAAGTAGCAGGTGCATATACTGGTGGCCCATATTATTGGATTAATCCAAAGGAATATTTTCAAAAAGTAAGGTCTGGTAGTGAATATTTGTTTAAAGATGAAGTAGGTATTCCATCTGTTCCGCCAATTGATAGTCTAGAAAAGTTTATTAATGATTTGACTCCTGACTCCAATGTACCATTCCCATTGAATAATGTATGGGGTTATCATGATGCTTGTGAAGGTAATGGCAAATATAGTTTCTATCATGAAGCTATAATAGATAGATACGGTGAACCTAAGTCGTTGGAAGATTATACTAAAAAAGCTCAGTTTATCAATGCAGAAAGCTATAGAGCCATATTTGAAGCTGCAAGATCAGGGTTAAACAGGACAGGTGGAATTATACTATGGAAAACAAATGCAGCCTGGCCAAGTGTTATCTGGCAAGTCTATGATTGGTACTTAAAACCCAATGCAGGCTATTATTACGCAAAGAAAGCCTGTGAGATGCTTCATATCCAAGTTAATGATGATAAGACCATAGTTATTACAAATAATAATTTAGAACCATATAGTAACCTGAATGCAGTTGTTAGTATTTATGATGAAGGTGTAAATGAAATATATACTAAGATTATGAATATTAATGTTGGAGCACAAACTTATAGAAATATTGCACATTTGAATGAAGATGCTTTACCTAAATTTTATTTTGTGAAGTTAAAATTAATGGATGAAGCAGAGAAAGTATTAAGTGACAATTTTTATTGGTTTGCAAAAGATGACAGCTTTTCAGTGTTAAGTGAACTACCGCAAGTTAATGTAAGTAATAATTATACAATTGAGTGCTTAAGTGATGGTTATTGTACGTTAAATCTAAGTATAACAAACAATGAAAATGCCCTAGCATTTTTTATAGATACATCTATAAGGAAAACTAGTAATGATGAAGAGATATTGCCAACACTTTGGTCAGATAACTACATTATTCTTTTACCAGGTGAGAGAAAGCAACTGACTGCTAAATTCCGCGAAAAAAATATGGAAGGAGAAAATATATATTTATTGATAGATGGCTGGAACATAAAAAAAACTGAATTTAAATTAAATTATTGACTTATTATAGAAAACATAACGAAAATGATGAATGAAACTAAATATGGCGAGCCATTAAAGGAAGATAATATTGATATGGAGCCGTTAATAAATGCTAAAGTATTAGAAAGTGTCGATAATTTTGTTAAGAATGCAGTTAAAGAAGGTGCAAAGTTTGTTACAGGGGTAGGGAAGATAAGCATAGACGTGGCTTTTATTACAAACCCACTGTATTAATAAATTGTAAACAGGATATGGAAATTATAAGAAATGAGATATTTGGTCCAGTTTTGCCAATAGTAAAAATTAGAGATTTTGAGGAAGTCATAGCATATGCCAAGGATTGTGAGTATGGTCTAGCTTCATCAATATATACACAGCATGTTGATATAATGATGAGGGCAGCAAATGAATTAAAGTTTGGCGAGACATATGTAAACAGGGAAAATTTTGAGGCTATGCAAGGATTTCATGCTGGTTGGAGGAAATCTGGTATAGGTGGAGATGATGGCAAACATGGTGTTGATGAATTTCTTAACACACATGTTGTATATATTCAGTACAATCAGAATAAGAAATAAACATTAGGAGGTAATGATGAAGGCAGATTTTATTAAACAAGATGGTAAGTGTGTTATAGTGGCTATTGATCATGGTATAGCAATGGGAGCTCTAGATGGTATAAAGGATATGGAAAATACCATTAAGTTGATGATTGAGGGTAAAGCAGATGGACTTTTATTAAGTTATGGTACAGTAAAAAGGTATAAAAAATTGTTAGTTGATTCGAAAATGCCTTTTATATTGAGATGTGATCATTTTACAAGTTTAGTAACAGTAAAAGCGCCAGAGGAAGAAGGATATAGTGTTACCGTGGAAGTTGAACACGCAAAAGAAATGGGTGCATCAGCAGTAATGTTTTATCTTGTGTTTGGAATGAATTCAACTGATGCATTTGTTAAAAATGTAGAAACTATAACAAGAGCTGCAAAAATATGTAATAAGTTAAATTTGCCTCTTTATGTAGAATCGGTGCTTTGGGGTAAAAACTTTTCTAAAGATGAACAAAGCAATGCTAAATATATTCAAGACATTTGCAGAATTGCAGCTGAATTAGGTGCAGATATAATAAAGGCACCATATTCTGGTAGTAAAGATTCTTTCAAAGAAGTTGTAAATAGTTGTTATGTTCCCATAACAGTACTTGGAGGATCTAAAAGCAACAATGAGGGTGATGTCTTAAAGAATGTGAAAGATGCTATTGATGCTGGTTCTATTGGTGTTGTATTTGGGCGCAATATCTGGCAGGCCCAAGACCCTGTAAAGATGCTAAAAAGCATAATAAATATTGTTCATTAAATATTATTAAGTAAATGTTTATTATTTTAATGTGTGGAGGGTAATATTATGTATCTAGGGTTAGATCTAGGCTTAACTGTTGTAAAGGGTGTAGTTTATAATGAGGAAGGAACAAGACTTTATAGAAGTGCAGCAAAGCCTATAGTATTAAATCCAAGGGAAGGTTTTTTTGAAAGAGATTGTGAGAATTTGTGGCAATCAGTAAAACAAGTTTTAAAAGATATTACAAACCATATTAATCCGAAAGATATAAAAGGGATGTCCTTAAGTGGTTATGGTGATGGCTTTTATTTATTAAATGAAAAAAAAGAATTATTAGATAATGGCATTTTGTCTTACGATAGAAGAGCTAATAGTATAGTGGAAGAATGGGAATTAAAAGGTATAAATGATGAAGCACTAAAATTAATAGGACAAAAGCTGTTTCCAGCAATGCCTCCATGTCTATTAAGATGGTATAAATTGAATAAGCTAGAAATATACAAAAAAATTCATCATATACTATCTTGTAAAGACTACATTAGGTTTAAGTTGACTGACGAAATTGCAACAGATTATTCAGATGCTTCAGCTGGTTTTACAAAAGTTGATACTCAGGAATACTCTAATGAATTACTAAGGCTTTTTGACATACCAGAAGTAATGCAAGCATTGCCTGTAATAAAAAATAGCTATGATGTAGGTGGTTTTATAACTGCAACAGTATCGGAAGAAACAGGGCTTATGAAAGGTATGCCTGTTGCAGTGGGAGCTCATGATATAAGTGCCTGTGCAGTGGGATCAGGAGCAATTAAAAGTGATACAGCCTGTATGATTGCAGGCACATGGAGTATTAATGAAGTAGTTGATGTAGCTCCACATATAGGTGATGGATGGATGTGCAGGAACTTTATAGAGAAAGGTTTGTGGTTACATCAATCAAGCTCTCCTGCCTCAGCTATTAATTTGGAATGGTATCTTAATAATTATATATTATTAGATAAAGATAAATTTGATGAATTAATTTATCAAGAAATTGAAAAAGAAATAAAAGATGTAAATACAAAAGTTATATTTTTGCCATTTCTATTTGGCTCACCATTTAAAAATGGTTTAGGTGGTTTTAATGGTATTAAAGGTGATTATAAAAAAGTAGATTTATTAAGAGCAATTTATGAAGGCGTTGCTTTTAATCATAGGTATCATATAGGACTATTGGAAGAAGCCTTTAATATTAAGAAAATTAGACTAACAGGCGGTGCTTCTAAGAGTGAATTTTGGAGTCAAATGTTTGCAGATGTGATGGATAAGAATGTAGAAATAGTAGAAAAACCTGAGACAGGATGCTTTGGTAATGCACTAATAGCGATGTTGATGTTGGGAAAACTGAAAAAACTAGATGACATTAAAGATTATGTTCATATTAAAGATACATTCAGACCTACTAAATCTTATAATGAAAAATATCAAATATATTTAAAGTGTTGCAAGTCCTTAGAAGAGGTTTGGGCATTATTAAATAATTTAGATTGAGGTGAAAGATGAAATGTTTAATTATTGGTGATAGAGGTATCCCAGATGTTTATTCTTAAAAAAAATTAAAATATAAAATAGAATTATGATAAGTATATTTTCAAGAATTATAAAGAGTAAATATAATCATTTAGTAACAGAGGGAGACGAATATGACCGAAATCTTGCTATATATAAAGTCAATTATAACTACAATGGGGGTCTCAGTTTTACTCCCTTTATTAATATTAATAATATTTTTAATTTTGAAAACTTCATTTAAAACATCAATTTTTCAAGCTATAAAGCTAGGTGTGGGATTTCAAGGTATTATTCTAATTATTAATGCCTATGTTGCATTTATTACTCCCGTTTTTGAGAAGATGGTAAAAATTACAGGTATAGATCTTCCCGTTTTGGATATTGGTTGGGCACCTGTGATGGTTGTTTCATATGCAACTACTTTAGGGATTATGTATATTGGAATTGGTATAGCCTTACAATTATTTCTGTTTTTTATAAGATGGACCAATATCTTGCAAATTACTGATGTGGCAAATATATATTCATATCCAATATGGGGATTGATTACTTATCAATTAACAAATAGTCTTATATTATCTATTTGTGTCATGATAATAATCAATATGTTTACATTAACTATCTCTGAAATGGTGGCAAAGAGATGGTCTAGTTATTATAAAATCCCTGGTGGGGTATGTACAATTCCCCATGAAGTGGGAACAATTCCTGTTACTTTGTTCACTACTATTGCTTTAAATAAAATTAAACTGAATAAAGTTAATATTTCTACAACAACATTAAAAGATAAATGGGGGTTTTTTGGTGAACCTATTTTTTTGGGATTTTTAAGTGGTTTATTAATAGGATTTTTAGCTAATGTAAAAACCCTATTTATAGTAAAGAGTATTGTCGAAGTTATAACTGTTGGTATGGCGACAGGAGCTGTAGCAGTGGTATTTCCTAAAGCTGCAATACTAATAGGAGAGGTTTTTGGCAGTTTATCAGAGTCAATTAAAAAATGGGTTTTAAAGAGAGGTGGAGAAAGAGAAATATATTTTGCTGTTAACGATGCTGTTGGTTTTGGTGAACCGAATAATTTTATATGTGCTTTAATATCTATTCCAATTATTATATTTTTGGCTTTTCTTTTACCTGGTAATAAAGTAATGCCTTTAGTTGATCTAGTCGGTGTAGCTTATACTATAAATATAATATCAGCCTTAAATAAGGGAAATATTTTCAAAACATTGATTTGTACGATTGTTTATTATGGATTAGGTTTATATGCAGGTACATATATTGCCCCACTTTTTACAGATATAGCAGCTTCAACAAATGCCATAAATTTACCCGATGGGTTCATAACAAGTCTAAATGTTCTATGTAAACCAATTTTATTATTAATAACATATCCTTTTATGAAAGGATCCTATGTCGGAATTTTGCTTATTATATTAATTTATTTATTAATATTCTTTTTAGTTAAGAAATATAAGAGAAAAATTGAGGAATATATTGATAT
>DHGE01000085.1 GCA_002402635.1 Deferribacterales bacterium UBA4806 | reverse complement strand
TTTTTTCAAGTGATACAGGCAAACTCAAAATGGAAGATTATGAAAATATAGTTAATGAATACACTGTTGAACATTCTACAGCAAAATATACAAAGCACAATAGAGATGCATATATGGTAGGAGCATTAGCGAGATTTAATCTGAATTGTAATCATTTACATGATTTAGCAAAAAATATAGCTAAAAGAGCTAATTTAATATCTCCTTGTTATAATCCATTTATGAACACAATTGCTCAGCTTGTGGAAATTGCTAACTCTATGGAAGATTCAATATTTATTATTGACATGCTTTTAGGCAATTATATATTTGATGAACGAATTGATATAAAAGTGAAACCAGGTAGGGGCATTAGTACTGTAGAAGTTCCTAGAGGAATTTTGTTTCATGATTATACTTTCGATGAAAATGGTATTTGTACTAAAGCAAATTGCGTTATTCCAACAAATCAGAATCATGCTAATATTCAAAAAGATATGGAATATCTTGCTCCTACAATTATTTCAAAAAATAAAGAAGAAATTGAGCAAACTCTTGAAATGTTGGTCAGGGCTTATGATCCATGTGTATCATGTTCAACACATTATTTGAAGGTGAATTATAAATAAAATATGAAACTTGGCATTATAGGACTGGGTAACCCTTTAAGGGGTGATGATGCTATTGGAATTATAATTCTTGATGAACTTAAAAAATTGAATATTAATAAAAACATAGAAATGATTGACGGGGGAGAAGGTGGCTTTAATATATTTCATTACTTACAAGGGTTTAAGAGGGTGTTGATAATTGATGCTGTTGACTTTGGTGGGAATGTTGGAGAAACAAAATTATTTAATATTAATGATACATTTTTTGAAAATCTTCAATTATCAACTCATGATATTAATATATGCAAAATAGCTGATATATTGAGAATTTTAGGGAAAGTCCCTGAAATATTCATTTTTGGTATTCAACCAAAAAATATGAATTATGCTGAAGGTCTCTCACCTGAATTAAATATAAAGAAAATCACAGAAGAAGCCTCTAAAATTATTGATACTTTGGCAAATAATTAATAATTTAATATATATCTATGAAATAAAATAAGACTAGTATAAAATTTTACATATATTTTACAATTATTACATTTACAATTGAACTAATATTATTATTATAATTATATATAATCTATCTTAATATATTATAATGATATAAGGAGGTAGACTATTAAAGGATCTATTGTGAATTGTTTAAAGGAAGTTGTAGTAAAAGAGTATGGTATGGATAAGTGGGAGGAATTAAGGGTTGCCAGTGAGTTGCCAACAATTTTGTTGGATAGTGGCAATGTTAATGATGATAAAGTTATTGCTGCCTTTAACATGGCGCCAGATATCTTAAATGTGAGCTGGCAAAAATTAATGGATTTATTTGCAGAGAACTGGACATTCAACTATGCTAACAAAATTGGTTATGGATTTTTCTTAAAGAAACACAAATCTGCAAGGGAAGCCATAATGAATATGAACAAAATTCACCAGATGGCAACATCAAACATTAAAGATGCAAATCCGCCATCATTTGACTTTAAATGGGAGAATGATAATACATTATATGTGGAGTATAAATCACAAAGAAACCTTTTTGATATCTGTTTGTCCTGTGTAAAAGCTCTTGGAAAATATTATAAAGAAAACCTACAAATCACAAAGGCAGGTAATAATAAAATAAGGATAATTTTTCCAGCAGAGAGTAGGCTAAAAGCAGAAAATAATTAAATATATTTTTAATTACTAATCTCTGGGCTCTTCAATTAATCAATAGCCGGGTTATAAACAGGATTTAACCGGCAATAAAACAATGCAATGTAAATATTTGTTCATTTAGTTTATTTGTATGTTATAAACTGGCTGGCATCTTTGAAGGATTCAATGATGTTTAAACCCTTTGCTGCTGAAATAACTGCTCCC
The DNA here is from genome assembly GCA_002402635.1 of Deferribacterales bacterium UBA4806. Taxonomy (GTDB): domain Bacteria; phylum Chrysiogenota; class Deferribacteres; order Deferribacterales; family UBA228; genus UBA228. The sequence goes on along the minus strand of DHGE01000085.1, from coordinate 7,690 downwards.
ATTGCTGCTTCCTGATTGCATCCAGTGAGATATAATTCTTTGCCAAATATTGTATTTATAATTTTTTGGAAATTTAAGCTTTTTTTAACAAGACCCCCTGAGGCAACAATGATTTTTCTGTTAACATTAATTTTTTTGTAAAGTTGATATAATTCTTCTATAATACCTTTAGATAGACTGCCAAGAAAATCTTCTACAGTAAAATTGTTCACATTTATATTAAAAAAGCTTCCCTCTTTATCTGGATTATCCCTTGTACCTAAAAAAGTAGGTTCACAACGCATGTTAGTATTAAAGTTGATATTCTTTTCCATTAATGCATAAATAGCCTTTTCATCTAGCAATTTATTGAAATAAATTATACCGATATCTTTTATAAACCTCATCATGATTTCATAAGCCTTTCCGGAACAAAGTGTAACTCCTACCGCTAATTTCTTGCTTTCTACAAAAACTCTTGTTTCTACGTCAGGTGAAATATTTTCATTTGTTAATACCAATGAAACTTGTCCACCAGTTCCTAAATTGATTAATGCCATTTCATCTATTTGTGAAATGGAGCCCAAAACACTTGCTTGATTATCTCCCAAGCCAACAAATACAGGGATATTCTTATAGTAACCAATGCGTGTTGAGGTATCCTGTATCTCTGAGAATTGCTCACATGAAAAACCACATTTGTTAATAAGTTTTTCATCCCATTTATTTATATTACTATCAAAAAAACCTGTGCTTTCAGCAAATGACGGGTCTATTATCGCTTTGCCACATAATTCATGAGAAATAAAGTCATGAATTGTAACAAAGTGGGATGCATTTTTTGGTAATTCACTTGATTTTTTCATGGCATATAGATTAGGAGCCATGTAGCCAATCATAGAATTTTTTGGTTTAAAATCGAGTAATTGTAGAAAATCCTCTAAATATGTTTTTCCTTTATTATTTTTATTTAGTGCTCTTTTATCCATCCATGTTATAAAGTTACTCACAGGCCTGAAATCTTTATCAAGCACAACAAATCCATGCATTTGACCAGTCAAAGAGATGCCTTCTATAGTATATCTTTTGAAGTAATTTATAACATTTTGAACCTGAGTTAATAGTACAAAAGGATTAATTTCAGATTTTAATGGTTCACCATGTTCAATAAAGCTATTATGAAAACTTTCAGCTATTTCTATAATATCACTTTTAACTGAATCATATAAAAGACCAATAATAGTTGTTGTGCCTACGTCCAATGCTAGTATGTTTGCCATATTCCCACTTATATAACTTCATTGAAGTGTATTATCAATAGAAAGATATTTTATATTATTCTTTAATTTTTGCTTTTAAAAATATTATAACAGAATATAATAAACCTGTTTATTACAATGAATACTGAATATGCAATTTGCCTAGATGTAGGTGGAACTTCTATAAAATCGGCAATAGTGGATTCAAATGGTTTGCTTTACGATGAAACATATAAGCTTATAAAAATTGATACACAAGGGGAGAAAGATTATATAGTTGGTGTTTTTACTTCATTAATTAATGCTTATATTGATTATTTAAAATTCAAATCAATTAAACCCTTAGGCATAGGTATTGGTATGTGTGGTCCCTTTGATTATGAAAAGGGTATATGCTTAATCCCTCCACATTTACATAAATATCAATCAATATACGGCTTAAATGTAAAATCAGTTATTCAATCTTCAACGGGAATTGAAAATACAGTTTTTGAAAATGATGCGTGGACATATTTAAGAGGGGAAGTGTGGGTTGGTGCAGCTAGAGGGTTTAATAGAGTTATTGGCATAACTTTGGGTACTGGTCTTGGCTCAGCATTTTACTGTAATGGTGATATTGTTTCCACTGGAAAAGGTGTTCCACCGGACGGTTGGATTGGAGGGTTACCATTTAGAGCAGGGATAGTAGAAGATTTTATTACTAGGAGATGGATTTTAGCAAGGTATGCTGAATTGACAAAAGATGCAAGCTCTATAGATGTAGTTGATATTGCAGAACTTGCATTTAAAGGTGATAAAACTTGCCAATCCATATTTAAAGAGATGGGCGAGAGGTTAGGAGAAGTAGTTGCACCTTATGCTAAGGATTTTAAAGTTGAATGCATTGTGTTTGGTGGCCAGATTGCTAAATCTTTTTCACTCTTTAAAGATGCCTTAAACAAGACTTTGCAAAATATTCCCACATTAAAGAAAATAACTGATGCCCAATATATAGAAAAGAGTGCTCTATATGGTGCTGCAAAACTTATCTTTAAAGATTAAAGATACTTGTATAAAGTTGTTTTTATTATTAAAATACGTTAAATTTAGATGTAAAAATATTTTTCAGGTGAATATTTAGAATGAAGTTTTTTATCCAGTTGAGTTTATTTTTTTTAATAGTCCCATATGTTTTTACTGGTGTTATTAATCATGAAAGTTTTTATGCAGTTCACCTTCAACAAAATATGAAATATAATGTATATCTACCAGATAATTATAAGAAAAATGTAAAGTATCCTGTTGTATATCTTCTTCATGGTGCAAGTGGCAATGAGAATGACTGGGCAAGTGTTAATTATGGTAATATAGATGAAACTGCTGATAAACTTATAAAGAACAAATCAATACCTGCTATTATTATTGTTATGCCAGATGGCTTCACAGATTCCTGGTATGTAGATAGTTTAGTATATCAAATGGAGTCAGCTATTATAGATGATCTAATACCTTATATAGAAAGCAAATACAGCATTGATAAAAATGTAAGATACATTGCTGGTTTATCTATGGGGGGATATGGTGCATTAAGATTTGTGCTACTATATCCTGATTATTTCAAAGGTGCTGGACTTTTATCTCCTGCTATTTATGATCCGCTGCCTCCAGAGTCCTCATCAGCACGGACAACGCCTGTATTTCAGAATAGGGGCAAATTTGACAATTCATTATGGGAAAAATACAATTATACTAATTACTTAGATGAATATTTATATTCTAATAAGCAGATACCTATGTATATTGTTTCAGGTGATGATGATGTCTACAATGTTGAATATTATTCGACTATATTATATGAAAAATTAAAGGAAAATAAAAAGTTATCAGAACTTAGAATTGTCAATGGTGGGCATTCTTGGGATGTTTGGAAAGATAATATAGATGAGGTATTACTCTATTTTTTCAATAAAAAACCACAGCCTTAATAATATAAAATTTTCATTTCTATTTGTATTTGTTTTATTAATTATCTGTTCTTGTTGTTACAAGCTACCTGTTGTTAACGATTATCACTTAACTCTAGAGCCAGAGATTAGAAGACCGGGTTTTTGGATATCACAATTAAGTGCTCCTGATAAAGTGATTATGAATAGTGAAGAAATTAAAGCTTTTAATAGAGATGTTGCGAAAAAAAAATTAATTTTGCAAATAGATAGGGAAATTATTAACAAAATAAAAAATGAGACTTTAAAAAAAGAGATCCTGTCAATGTATAATTATCTTTATACAAAGAAACTTTATAATGAAAAGGTAAGGCTTGTGCAAAATGCATTTTATAAAGAAGTATATGAAAATATTAATATTAATAAAATTAATAACTATAAAAGTTTTGGGTTTATTATAAAATTTTCTAATCAGCGTTTGATTCCATCTGATGAGGAACTATTTGATAACCCAACTTATCATTATTTTGATAGAAATCAAAATAATGGTTTAGATATTGGAGAACCTGTTATAATTGTACATACAAGCTATGACAATAAATGGAAGTATGTAATGAGTAAATATAGCAGCGGTTGGGTAAGAAGTGATAATATTGTAAATGCTGATTATAGTGATATTGCATTGGTAGATAGGGTTAAATTTATTGTTGTAACAGCAGGCAAGGCAGATTTATATGAAGATCCTGCCTTGACACAGTATATTACAACTACTCGCATGGGCAACAGATATATAGTTACTGGTGACCATGATAGTTATTATGAAATTTTGATTCCTCAGAGAAATCAAAAAGGATATGTTTATTATAAAAAAATTTACATTAAAAATGAGGATGCTGTTATGGGTTATTTACCTTTTATTCAAAGGAATGTTCTGTCACAGGCTTTTAAACTGTTGAATAGCCCCTATGGTTGGGGGGATATGGCTCAAGAACAGGATTGCTCTAAATTTATACAAGAAATTTTTCTTACATTTGGTATAACTCTGCCACGCAATTCTTCAGCACAAGTAAAAACAGGTATAAATTTATATTTAAAAAAGAAAAATAAAGGACAATTGAATGATATCATCAATCATATATTAATTCCTGGTATAACAATTATTCAAATACCAGGGCATATTATGCTATATATAGGTGAATATAAAAATGAACAGTATGTAATACATGATTTTTTTGGAAAGACTATCAAAAGGAATAATAAAGTGTATAATTTAATAATTAATAAAGTAGAGGTTACACCATTAAGTCTTGGGCAAGAAGGACAAACATTAACTGACAGAATAAGAAGTATAAATCAAATTAATATAGGGAGTTTCAATTGAGTGATGAAGCAATTCTTGTTTTAGAAGATGGGATGTATTTTAAAGGTACATCATATGGTGCTAAGAGGGAATCAGTAGGCGAGTTAGTATTTAATACATCAATAACTGGCTATCAAGAGATTTTAACAGATCCTTCATATTATGGCCAAATGGTTGTAATGACAAATCCACATATTGGCAATTATGGTGTAAATGATGACGATGTGGAATCAAATAAAATTTATTTGTCAGCCATGGTAGCAAAGGAATTTTCTAAGATTTATTCTAATTACAGAGCGTCAAAGGCAATAAAGGATTATTTTATTGAAAATGATATCCCTGCAATTGAGAATATTGATACAAGAAAATTGGTAAGACATCTAAGAAGTGTAGGCTCAATGAATGCTATCATTTCTTCAAACAACTTTGACGTAAATACTTTGGTAAAAAAGGCAAGAAATGGTAGGCATATTCAAGGAATCGATCTTGTTAGAGAGATTACAACTACCAAAAAATATTATTGGAATAAAAGAGTAAATAAAGAAAAAGATAATTTGAAAATAGTAGTAATAGATTTTGGTGTAAAACACAGCATTTTAAATTATTTATCAAAGGAGGGATGCGAAATATTGGTTGCTCCAGCTTATATAGATTATGATGAAATCATAAAAATTAATCCCGATGGTGTATTTTTATCAAATGGCCCTGGAGATCCAGAACCTGTATTATATGGAATTGAACTCACAAAAAAGTTACTAGGTAAATATCCCATTTTAGGTATTTGTCTGGGTTGCCAGATCATAGCACTCGCTTTAGGTGGTAAGACTTACAAACTTAAATTTGGTCATCATGGGGCAAATCATCCTGTAAAAGACGTAAAAACTTCTAAGATTTATATTACTGCTCAAAATCATTGCTTTGCTATAGATGACACTTTGCTGGGTAATGATATAGAAGTGACACATATAAATCTTAATGACCACACTGTCGAAGGAATAAAACATAGAAGCATACCTGTATATGCTGTGCAATTTCACCCAGAAAGTGGGCCAGGACCTCATGATGGAAATGTAATATTTAAAGAATTTATTGATTATATAAAATTAATAAAATGATAAAAAAAATAATATTGGTACTTACTTTATTTTTTATACTGGTTGCTTTAATTATAACATCTATTTTCCTTTATTATGATAATTATTTAAATAAAAATATCGAAATTTTAGAAGTAGATATTGAGAAGGGAGAAAATTTTGAGACTACATATAATAAAATTTTTAAAGATTTAAATCCTCCGCCATATTTTGATATTTATTTAAAAAAAGTTATGAATTTTCATAAAAAAAGAAAATATGGTTATTATTATGCAACAAATATAAAATTAAAACAATTTTTATTTGATATTATGAATGGGAAGGAATATCTGATAAAAGTTTTTGTTGTAGAAGGTTCCAATATTTATGATATTGCCAAGTCATTACAGAACAAAGAAATTTTAAAAGAGAAGGAATTTTTAAATACTGCTAAAGATAAACAATTTATTAAAGAATTAACTGGGCTTGATGTAGAGTCAATGGAAGGTATGTTATATCCAGATACTTATTTTTTTTCAAAAAATATTATTGCTCAAAATATAATTCGAAAAATGTATGCGAATTTTAAAAAGAACCTTCCAGAAAATTTTGCAGAGAGAATAAAAAAATATAACCTATCCTTTTATGAAGGAATAATAATGGCATCAATCATACAGAAAGAGAGCTATTATGTTGAAGAGTATCCGCTCATTGCCTCAGTATTTTATAATAGATTGAAAAGAAATATGAAATTGCAGGCTGATCCCACAGTTATCTATGGAATATATGATACCTTTGGTGGCAATTTAACAAAATTGCATTTAATAGACCAGAACAACAAATATAATACATATGCATACAACGGGTTACCACCCACTCCTATTTGTAATCCCACTAGAGAAGCTATGGAAGCAGTTATAAACCCAGCTGAGACTAATTATTTATATTTTGTTACAGACGGTAAAGGAAAACACAATTTTGCAATAACCTATAGAGAGCACCTAAAAAATATTAAAGAAATCTTACAATAAATTATATCCTTTTATAGAAAAAAATTCTGTCTATTCCAGTAAAACCTAATTTTTCATAGAATCGTATGGCATTTTTATTATCAGTCCTACACAATAGCTGTATCCTTTTATAATTTTCCTTTTTACAGAACTCCACTACCTCTTTCATAAGTTTCATGCCAAGCCCAATTTTACGATATTGTTCATCTATATAAACATCCTCTATTAGAGCAACTAATCCTCCTTCTACAGATGATATGAGCGTATGCAAACTACACATACCTGTTATATTTCCAAAGTATTCTATCAATATTATACAAGCATCTTTGGAATTGATGATTTTTTGAAAGGCCCATTTTATTTTTTTTTCATCTTTTTCCTTTATTCCTTCAAAGACTAATAATTTTAAATGTAATTGTGTTAATGTATCAATATCTTTAAGTTCTGCACATCTAATGTTAATACTCATTTTTTATTTGGCTTACATCCTCTACAATAATTTCTGGTTCTTTAAAAAAACCAATTCTCACTTTTTCTAGTATAAGTTTACTATTATTTTTTAATTTAATGTTTTTATTAATATATAATTTTATTTTTTGCTTTCCCATATAAAGATAATTATTTTTATATATTCCTTCAACTTTACGACATACATCATTGATATTATTTATAAAATTAGTATTTTCATTACATTCAATATAAAATTTATTCACGTCTTCTGTGCTCCCTTTAACTCTTATGATATTGGCAGATGTAATTTCTGGCAAGCCCTTAAATTTTTTTATTCTATGAACAAATAAATCATAAATATTAAATAACTTAAAATTATCAAGACATTTATAACAGTAAATTGCTTTATCATTTTCTCTTTTTATAACACAACTGTTTTTGTTCTCATATATAACTACTGCATTTCTTATGATAGCATCTCCATCATAATTACTATAAATTTCAGTGATTGTTTTGTTTAAAGATGTAGGGTAGTCGTCTCTTATCTTAAAAGGTCCATCGGTAAAGTATGCGTATATAGGTAGATGATCTGAATAGCCTTCTCCAGTATGCCAAGCCTTACCAGATTTAGCCCTTT
>DHGE01000019.1 GCA_002402635.1 Deferribacterales bacterium UBA4806 | reverse complement strand
AAATGAAAAGATTTAATATTTTTAAAATATTATCATTTGTTATTGTTATTCTAATTATTTTTATGTTTTTAAAGTTCAAAATATTTGCCTTTCTGATTGAGCCAACAAATGTATACTATATTATTATATTGGCAAAGCAGCATATTCTAATGGTCTTCTTTAGTATGATATTTGCAACAGTATTAGGAATAGCCTTTGGAATCGTTGTTACTAGAAATATTATTCGAAGCTTCACCTTCTTTACAATGTATATAATAAATCTAGGGCAAGCAATTCCTGTCCTTGCAATATTAGCATTATCAATGGTTTATTTTGGTATAGGCTTTAAATGTGCTGTATTTGCGTTAACTATTTGTTCTATTCTACCAATAACAAGTAACACAATAGCAGGTATCAACAATATTGATAGTGTCATCATAGATGCTGCAAAGGGAATTGGTTTGTCAAACTATAAAATATTGCGTGAAATTGAGTTGCCTCTTAGCTCTCCAGTAATGTTAACAGGTATAAGAACAGCATTAATAATAAATGTTGCAACAGCTTCTCTGGGAAGTTTAATTGGAGCTGGTGGTTTTGGAGAGCTTGTTTTTGCTGGCATTTATTTAATGGATCCAGCAAGACTTATAACAGGGGGTTTATTAACCACTTCTCTAGCACTTGGTGTTGACTACATTTCAGTGAAATGTTTTAAATTATTAATACCTAAGGGAATAAGCAAATGATTAAAACAATACTCTTGGCTTTAATGTTAACTTTAACTTTAAGTTCATTTATGTTGGCTTCAGATAAAACAGTTATAATTGGAGCAAAAAATTTTACTGAGAATTTCATACTTGCAGAGTTAGCGAAACAACTTCTAGAGTCTAAAGGTTTTAAAATAAAAAATAAAACAGGGGTAGGATCAACAGTAGCAAGAAAGGCTTTAGAAGTTGGACAAATAGATTTGTATTATGAATACACAGGAACAGCCTATTCTGTCTTTCACAAGGGTGAAGACCTGAATATAATGAGAGATAAAGATAAGCTTTATAAATGGCTGAAAGAAAATGATCAAAAAAAAGGTTTGATATGGCTTAAACCATTAAATATCAATAACACATACACACTAATGATACAAAAAAAGACATCCGAGAAGTTAAAAATTATTTCAATATCAGATCTAAAAAAATATATGTCTAAAATAAACAAACCTCTGAGCATGGCTATTGATGCAGAATTTTATAACAGACCTGATGGCTTCCAGGTATTGTCTGATTATTACAATTTTGATAAAAATAAATATATTGTAAGGATAATGGATCCAGGACTAACATATTTGTCTCTTGTTAAGGGATTGGTGGATGTGGCAATGGGCTTTTCTACAGATGGTAGAATTACCTACTTTAACTTTATAAATCTCATTGATAATAAAAATTTCTTCCCAGTCTACAATCCAGCGCCCGTTTTAAGAAAAAATACTTTAGAAACCTATCCTGAAGTTGAAAATATATTGAACATATTGGTAAAAGTTATTACACTAGAGGCTATAAGAAATTTAAATTATAAATCTGATGTTTTACATAAGCCAATAAATCGAATTTGTAGAAAATTTTTATTAGATAAAAAACTGATTAGGTGAAACATATAGTATATGGAAACAAAAGGATATATTCATAATTACACAGGTAATGGGAAAGGGAAAACCACAGCTGCCTTTGGTTTAGCTATTAGAGCAATAGGTGCTGGTTTAAAAGTTTTTATTGGTCAATTTATAAAAACAAATAATTATTCAGAACATAGTATTTTAGAAAAATATCTTCCTAACATCACAATAAAAACATTCGGGCGAGGTTGCTTTATTTATGGATCACCTGAAGAAATAGATATAAAACTTGCAAATGATGGGCTAAATATTGTGGAAAGCATAATTGAAAATGGAAATTTTGATTTAATTGTATTAGATGAAATTAATATTGCATTATACTATAAACTTATTGATAAAAATAGGCTTATAACTTTATTAAAGAACAAACCTATTGGTTTAGAAATCGTATTAACTGGCAGATATGCTGATAAGGACATATTAAATTTATCAGATCTTGTAACTGAAATGAAGGAGATTAAACATTATTATAAAAATGGTGTATTAGCTAGAAAAGGAATCGAAAAATAATGGATAAAAGCGGGCGACGGGGATCGAACCCGCGGCCTTCAGCTTGGGAAGCTGACGCTCTCCCAATTGAGCTACGCCCGCAGTGGCAATTATTATACTCATATATTAAAAAGAGTCAACAAATAGAATTTCTCTCTTAAGCCTATCCAATATGAAATATCCCTTCCTTTTTATCTTTCTATTTAGCATAATAAAACCATTGATGTTTATTTCTACTCTAGAATATACATACTCTTTAACTTCTATTTTTATTGGTATATATTTAGCCATTAGATCTTTTAACTGGTCAATATTTTTTCTTAATTCCATTTGTTTGTTTTTATATAAAAGCCTTTTTCTATTCAATGTTTCCATGCTTTTAGATAACTTTGCCTCTAATTTTCCAAATTTACCCAAGTAATGGGTCAATAATTTTATTTCTTTACTTATTGATTCATATTCATTTATTAATTTTTCATAATATAAATATGATTTATATGAAATACCGGCTATTAGTTTTGTATAAATACCACTTTTAGAACCATAGCTATTGCTAATTATGCCTAAATAAGATACAGTCTTACCACCAATTATTCTACCAGGTGATCCCACAACTTCAACTCTTTCTTCAGAATATACTGAAGAATGGAGAATATACTTACTAACAAGAATTCTATCTGAACTCTCCACCTCTGAGTATTGAATATATTTAGCTTTTACAATACCACCAGCACTACAATAAGCTCTCCTATTAGTTAGTCTATCACCAATTATACCTTCCTTTATTATTATATTACCTTGAGCTTTTATAATGGCACAAAGAGTCCTTGTAGCATATACATCCGATGAGGCAGATACAATAAAACTTGATTTTACTTCCCCTTTAATAATAACAGTACCAGGAAATTCAATGTTGCCCGTCGAATAGTCTACGTCACCATCAATAATGCACACATCTACAACATTAATGTAGACTTTACCACCATTTATGTTATATTTTAGAGCTCCTTTGCTTTTGCTTATAAACTTATTATTCAAATATTTAACATTCTTTCCTACAATTATACTTA
>DHGE01000051.1 GCA_002402635.1 Deferribacterales bacterium UBA4806 | reverse complement strand
CTTCATTTGTTTAACCCTGCCTACCATATTTTAGAGGCACAAACATATAACGCCGCATTTACACTGCATGGAGTTATAATGATATTTTTATTTGTGATACCATCTATTCCAGCTTCTTTTGGTAATATTTTCTTACCAATTTTGTTAGGTGCAGAGGATGTGGCCTTCCCAAGAATTAATCTTTTGTCATATTATTTATATTTAATAGGTATTATTTTGGCAGTTATCTCGCTCTTTACTGGAAATGGAGCCCCAGATACGGGCTGGACTTTTTATGTGCCTTTCAGTGAAGTAACAACTACAAATGTTACTTTGGCAGCCTTTGCTGTATTTTTAGTAGGTTTCTCATCAATTTTAACTGGTTTGAACTTTATTACTACAATTCATAGATTAAGAGCTCCTGGAATGAGCTGGACAAAGATGCCACTTTTTGCCTGGTCATTATATGCAACTGGCTGGATTCAGATTTTAGCAACACCAGTGTTGGCTATAACCTTAATAGTTGTAATGCTTGATAGACTATTAGGCTTTGGAATGTTTGATCCTGCAAGAGGAGGGGACCCTTTATTATATCAACATATGTTCTGGATATATTCTCATCCTGCAGTGTATATTATGATTTTGCCGGGGATGGGGCTTATAACAGAAATTATTCCAGTTTTTGCAAGAAAGCCAATTTTTGGATATAAAGCAATTGCTTTATCTAGTTTGTTAATAGCTTTCGCAGGTTCCCTTGTTTGGGGACATCACATGTTTACCAGCGGAATGAGTGACACGGCAATATGGATATTTTCTTTACTAACATTTATTGTAGCAATTCCTAGTGCAATAAAAGTTTTTAATTGGGTAGCTACTTTGTATAAGGGTTCTATTATGATTGAGCCTCCACTATTATATGCACTTGGATTTATTTTTTTGTTTTCTATAGGTGGTTTAACTGGACTTGTTATTGGGTCAGCAGGGACGGATATTCATGTCCATGACACATATTTTGTTGTTGGCCACTTTCATTATGTAATATTTGGTGGGACAGGCTTTGCTTTTTTTGCTGGGATGCATTACTGGTTCCCAAAAATGTTCGGTAAAATGTACAATAAAAATGTAGCAACAACAGCATGGGCAATAATTTTTATAGGTTTTAATTTGACATATTTCCCATTTTTTATCTTAGGACTTAAAGGTATGCCAAGAAGATATTATGATTATTTACCACAATATCAATTTCTGCATCAGATTTCAACGGTAGGTGCTATTATCATGGTTATTGGACTCATTATTATGTTTATTAATCTATTTAAAAGTATAAAATCTGGCAAGCCTGTCGGAAAAAACCCCTGGGGTGGTGCGACGTTAGAGTGGACTTTAGAATCACCGCTACCTTCACACAATTTTAAAGAAATTCCAAATATAACGAAAGGTCCATACAACTTTAAAGGAATAAAGGCAGATGGAGAATAGCTTACAAAAAGATTTCTTAGGTGCTAAAATTGGAATGTGGCTTTTTCTATTCACCGAAATTATATTGTTTGGCGGTTTATTTCTCTTATATGCAGTAGATTTATCAAAATATGCTGATGATTTCCACAAGGCTGGTCAAGAACTAAATGTTTCAATAGGGACAATTAATACACTTGTATTAATAACAAGTAGTTTTTTTATAGCATTGTCAATTACTACTTTAAGATTGGGGAAGAAAAAAATTACAGTTTATTTAGTAGCCTTAACAATTTTGTCAGCTATTGTTTTTTTGATTAATAAATATTTTGAATGGTCTGCTAAAATCTCTCATGGAATTTATCCTAATTCTGACCATTTAATTACACTACCAAAAGGTGAAATTACTTTTTATAACTTATACTACATTATGACAGGTTTGCATGCAGTTCATGTGCTGTTAGGTATAATAATATTATCAGTGGTATGCTTATTGTTAGTGAAAAATAGAGTGACTGCCGATAATTTTATCATTTTAGAAAATTCAGCTTTATATTGGCATTTGGTTGATCTTATCTGGATATTTCTTTATCCTTTGTTTTATTTAATTGCTTAGGAGTAGCTTATGAGTGATTATGAACATATATTATCCGCTAAAACACTTACAATAGTCTGGATATTATTATTGATTTTAACATATATTACTTATAAAATTTCACAAATTAACTTGGGCTATTTTAATGTACTTGCAGCTCTTACTGTTGCCACTACAAAGGCTGCATTGGTTATTATGTTTTTTATGCATTTAAAATATGAAGGTAATGTAATTCGATATATGGTATTTATAGCATTTTTAATATTAGCAATATTTATAGGGTTCACTTTTTTTGATGTATCTTATAGGTAGGTGTTATGTATTCATTATCTTTTAATCCAGTTGAAAAAATAGACTTTGCATTTTTGTTTATCATAGGGGTTTCTTTTGCGATTTTAGCTTTTATTACATTTCTAATGATATATTTTTTAATTAGGTATAGAAGAAGTAAAAATCCCGAACCTGCGCAAATTGAAGGTAATACTATTTTAGAAATTACATGGACTGTAGTCCCTTTGATAATAGTTTTCTTTATGTTTTATTTTGGTTGGTCTGGTTTAAAAGCTCTAAGAAATGTTCCTGAAGACGCCTTTAAAGTCACAGTGAAGGCCAGGATGTGGTCATGGCTTTTTGAATATGAAAATGGAAAAAAGAGTAATAAATTATATGTTCCAGTTAATAGGCCTGTCCTATTAGAATTAACATCTGAAGATGTTATACATAGCTTTTATGCTCCTGCCTTTAGAATTAAAATAGATACTGTTCCTGGTATGAAAACATATGCATGGTTTAAACCTGAGAAAATTGGTGAGTACGATATTCTGTGTGCAGAATATTGTGGAAGAGGCCATGCAAATATGCTGTCAAAGATCATTGTAAAACCAGAAAACCAATTTGTTGCGTGGCTTAAAGAAGGTGGAAAACATGTTGCAGAAGGTAAAAATCTCTTTGAGAATTATGGCTGCTCAAGTTGCCATTCTGTCAATGGAGAGAAACTGGAAGGCCCAAATTTAAGAGATATAATAGGCAGAGAAACAACAATAATAAGGAAGGGGAAAGAATTAAAAATTGTTGTAGATGATAATTATTTTAAAGAGTCTGTATTTTTCCCTGAAAAAGAAATTGTGAAGGGCTATAATGCTATTATGCCCAGTTATGATGGTCAAATTAGTGAAGAAGAATTAGAAAAGATAATAGAGTACTTAGGTGGTGAAGGAAACGAAAAAGAAGAGTCAAAGGGTTATGAGATTGCTGAAAGGGAAGGTTGTTTTTCTTGTCATTCTACAGATGGTTCATTAATAGTAGGTCCTACTTTTAAAGGATTATTAAACAGAACAACTAAAGTTAAAAGTGGTAAAAGTCTAAAAACAATAAAGGCCGATGAAGACTATATTGTTGATTCAATATTGGAACCATCTGAATATATAGTGGACGGTTTTGATAACATAATGCCTTCTTATAAAAATCTATCCGATGAGGAAATTAAAAATTTATTAGATTATATAAAATCAATAAGTGAGTGATTTTTTTTCTTTAATAAGAATAAAAGTTTCCCTTTCAATTGTGTTATCTACTACACTTGGTTTAGTTTATAGTGGAAAAGATCTTAACTATTTATATTTATTAACTATAATTGCCATATTTTTTCTATCTTCTGGATGTTCAGCTTTAAATCAGATTCAAGAAGTTAACACAGACAAAATAATGGAGAGAACTAAGAATAGGCCGCTTGCTAGAAATGTCATAAGTAGGGTTAAAGCCTCTCTCGTAGCACACTTTTTTATAATTATATCGTTAGTTATGTTATATTTTATTAATCTTTATGTGCTTAGTCTTGGTGCTTTAACAATAGTACTTTATAATCTGCTATACACACCATTGAAGTTAAAGACACCCTATTCAATTCTTATAGGTGCATTTATTGGATCAATTCCACCACTTATTGGATATCTCGCGTTAAACAATAAAATAAATTATGAAATAATAAATATATGCATAATTTATTATTTATGGCAAATTCCCCATTTTTGGTTAATAGCAGAAATATATAAAAAAGATTATAAAGGAATTCACTACCCTTTCTTAAGCGAAAAACTTAATATAAAAAAATATAATAGGATTTTTGTAATATGGATAACCGCATATATTTTATCTATTGTAAATTTACTACTAATTGAAAGTATAGATAATAGTATAAATATAATATGGATTCCATTAATTATTATTATAATTATAGGTGCTTATATATATAATTATAATAATATAAAACAACTATATGTTTATCATAATCTAATATTAGGTGTTATAACTATATTCCTAATTGTTAAAAAAATTATTTAATAAAATTTTTAAGTTCACCTATTCCCTCAATTGAAACTATTACTTCATCTCCCTTCTTTATTTGTCCAACACCAGGTGGAGTTCCTGTTAGTATAACGTCACCTGGGAAAAGCGTCATAATAGAAGAAATAAATGAAATTAAATAATAAATGCCAAAAATCATATATTCTGTATTTGAATGTTGTTTTAATTCCTTATTTAGAAATAATTTTATTTCTAAATTTGTAGGGTCAACTTCTGTTTCGATAAAAGGTCCAAGAGGGCAAAAGGTATCAAATGATTTTGCTCTTGTCCATTGTCCGTCTTTTTTTTGTAAATCTCTAGCAGTAATATCATTAGCACAAGTGTAGCCTAATATATAATTTTTTGCTTCTTCTAATGGTACATTTTTTCCTTCTTTTTTTATTATAACGGCTAATTCTGCTTCATATTCTATTCTTTTTGATTGGTTCGGCATAACAATATAGTCATTTTGACCTACAATTGATGAATTTGGTTTTAAAAAAATTATTGGTTCCTCTGGTAATCTCATTTTTACTTCATCGGCATGATCTTTATAATTAAGTCCAACACAAATAATTTTAGAAGGTAAGGTGACTGGGAGAATTTTTATACGATCAAGTGTTACGAAATCATTAATTTCTATAAAATTACAAAAAACATCTCCCTCAATTTTATATATTTTTTCACCCTTTAAAATGCCATAGTAAATATTTTTATCTGTAAAATCATAAAATTGCGCAATTTTCATAAAAATGTCTCCTGATATTGTAAATGAATATTAAATCATTTATTTGTTTTCTCTATTAGCTATTATCCTTTTTAAAAGCTGTAATCAAATCGATAGGTAAAGGAAAAACAATAGTAGAATTCTTTTCAGACGCTATCTCTCCTAATGTTTGTAGATATCTTAATTGAAGTGTAATTGGACTTCTTGACATTATGATACTTGCCTCCAGTAATTTTTCAGCAGCCTGCAATTCACCTTCTGCATGTATAACCTTGGACCTTCTTTCTCTTTCAGCTTCAGCTTGTTTAGCCATAGCTCTTTGCATAGTTTGTGGCAAGTCAATATGTTTAATCTCTACTGAAATTATTTTAATCCCCCATGGATCTGTTTGTTTATCAATTACATCCTGCAATTGCAAATTAATTTTATCTCTATGGGCAAGAATATCGTCTAGTTCAAATTGACCTAGAATACTCCTTAAAGTTGTCTGTGAAATCTGACTTGTTGCATAATAATAATCATTAACTTCCAATATTGCCTTTTCAGCATGGATTACTCTAAAGTATATTACAGCATTTACACTAACAGAGACATTATCTTTTGTAATAACGTCTTGAGGTGGAACATCTAACACAAATGTTCTTAAGCTGACTTTATAAAGTTTTTCAATAACTGGTATTAATATAATTAAACCAGGGCCTCTTACACCAACAAATCTACCAAGCCTTAATATAACACCTCTCTCATATTCGTTAAGTATTTTAATTGAGCTGAAAAGTAGAAATAAAATTACAAATATAATTACAGATATCATATAAAGCATATTGACCTCCTGAGTTAAGTTTACTAATATCGATAAAATTAATTATATAAGGAAATAATAAAAAAACAATGATAGAAAGTATGAGTGGTTATGGTCAAAAATCTTTTTCATCAGAAGATGTGTATATAGATATAGAAATAAAATCGCTTAATAATAAATATATAGATATTTCCATTAACATTAATAATAACTTTAGATTTTTAGAAATGGAAATGAGAAATATTATCAAAGATGCTCTGCTGAGAGGCTCTGTTTATGTAAACATTTCTATAACAACAAGTAAAACCCTTGTTAAGCCAAGATTAAACAAAGAATTATTAATGGAAAGCATAAATATATTAAATGAAATACAAAAGGAAAGTGGAACCTTAGATGATATTAAGATTGATCATATTATGAACTTTAAAGATATTATAACATATGAAGATAATAAGATAAGTGATAATAACATTAACGCAACAATTTTAAATGTTCTTAAAGAAACTATTGAAGACGTTAAACATATGAGAGTAATTGAAGGAAAGAAAACTGAAGAAATATTAAAAACACTCATTGAAGAAATAAGCTCAATAAATAAATATATTAAAAATAATGCACAAAAACTTCCAGAAATAACCTATGAAAAACTAAAGAAGAGACTTGAATCTTTTCATGTTGATATGGATGAGGGACGCCTAATGCAGGAAGTAGCTCTGATTGCTGATAGATGTGATATTAGAGAAGAGATTGATAGAATTAATTCTCATATAAATCAATTTCGTAATATAATGAAAGAATATCCCTGTGGGAAAAAATTAGATTTTCTTACTCAGGAATTATTAAGAGAATTTAATACTATTTCATCTAAAGTAGAAGATATAGAAATAAAATCAAAAGTTATTCTTGCAAAAAGTAATATAGATAGAATAAGAGAACAAGTTCAAAATATAGTATAATTTTATTATGATTAGTATAGGAAAATTATTTGTGATTAGTGCTCCAAGTGGATGTGGCAAAACAACATTATGCAAAAAATTAATAGAAGAGTACAAAGATACTTTAACATATTCCATATCATATACAACTCGTAAACCTAGAAAAAACGAAATAAATGGAAAAGATTATTATTTTATTGACTTAAAAACTTTTGAAAATATGGTTGCAAATAATGAATTTTTAGAATGGGCAAAAATATATAACGATTATTATGGGACGTCCAAGCTCCAAATTGATATGTATTTATCAAATAATACTGATGTGGCCTTGGATATTGATCCTCAGGGAGCAATACAGATAAAGAACAAAATAAAAAGAGCAGTCCTTATAATGGTTTTACCCCCTAGCATATCTGTCCTTGAGGAAAGACTTAGAATAAGAAAAACAGAAGATGAAAGCAATTTGAGATTACGTTTAGGAAATGCAAAAAAAGAAATATTGAATTATAGAAATTATGATTATATCATTGTTAATGATGATTTTAATGTTGCTTTTAAAGAATTAGCATCAATATATGTTGCAGAACATTGTAAAATTGTAGATATTGAAGATATTAATAAGATTATAAATTTGGAGGAATGATATGCCATTAATGGATATTGAAAAGGCAATACTGAGCAAGAAGTTTGGTTCAAGGTTTAAATTAACATNNCCCTGTGAAGTTGAAGAGTTTAGTAAGGATACAACCAAGGCTCTCTATGAAATTATTGAAGAGAAAATAGATTTTATTGAAGAGAATGAAGAAGCATAATGTTCTTATTGGTATAACAGGTGGCATTGCTGCATATAAAATACCCAACCTCTGTAGATTATTCATAAAAAATAGTTATAACGTCAAAATTGTTATGACAGAGAATGCCACAAATTTTGTTAGTACATTAACTTTTGAAGCAATAATAAGGTCTAAAGTCTATGTAAATGAATTTATTGAAGGCAGCAATGAAAGTGCAATTGAGCATATAAATCTTGTTGATTGGGCCGATATAATAGTAATTGCTCCAGCTACAGCAAATACAATAGCAAAAATTGCTCATGGTATTGGGGACAATTTATTAACTTCTTTAATGCTTGTAGCTTCTAATAAAACAATTTTTATCTGTCCTGCAATGAATACGAGAATGTATTTAAATCCTGTAACGCAGCAAAATATTGAAATCTTAAGGAAACGAAGCTTTTTTATAATAGAGCCAGATGAAGGCGAACTTGCTTGTGGAGACGTAGGTCCTGGAAGGCTAAAGGAAGTAAATGATATATTTGATTTAATTAATAAGCATGTAAATGCTCTTGATAATTTTAAAGGTATTAAATTTATAATAACCGCTGGTCCAACTATAGAATATATTGACCCTGTTAGATTTATTTCTAACAGGTCATCTGGCAAAATGGGCATAGCATTAGCAGATTATGCAAGTTTAATGGGTGGTGAAGTTCTATTAATAGGCCACTTGCTACAATCACATGGTAAACTATTTAATACCATAATCATTGATAAAGCAATCGAGATGCTAGAATTATTAAAAGAAAATGTAAAAAAATATGATATTCTTATAATGGCTGCAGCTGTTGCAGATTTTAAACCAAAGAATGTAGCAAATGAAAAGATTAAGAAAGGAGAGGGTTTAATACTCGAATTAGAGGAGAACCCCGATATATTAAAAGAACTATCAAAATTAAAAAATGATAGACAGGTATTTGTTGGATTTGCTGCTGAAACAAGCAACAGCATAGAAAACGCAAGAAAAAAACTCATAGAAAAAAACCTTGATATGATTGTGTTAAATAATGTTTTACGACAAGATATAGGTTTTGATTCTGATTATAATGAGGTCACATTAATTTTTAAAAATAACGAAATTTTACAGATACCAAAAATGAAAAAAAGTGAAATAGCCTCAATTATAGTAGATAAAGCCATAGAAATATATAAAAGTAAAAATGTTTAATTTTTATGAATTTGTTTATGGTATAAATTGGTTAATATCTCAAGATTGCAAAAAAAACAATAATTCTATAGTTCTATTAAAAGAAAGTGTGCTTTCATGTGTTAAGTGTAGGCTTGCAGAAAATAGAACTAATGTGGTTTTTGGGGAAGGAAGCCTGCATGCAAAATTAATGTTTATAGGTGAAGGTCCTGGTGCAGAGGAAGATATTCAGGGAAGACCCTTTGTCGGCAGAGCCGGAAAGCTTCTAGATAAGATGATATTGGCTATGGGCCTGACAAGGGATGCAGTGTATATAGCAAACATTGTAAAATGTAGACCACCTGATAATAGAGCACCTTTCAGGGATGAAGCGGAGCTCTGCAAACCCTATCTTATCGAGCAAATCAACATGATAAAGCCTGAATTGATAATATGTTTGGGAAGTATTGCTACAAATTATTTACTTAATGTAAATGTATCTATAACAAAAGTACGTGGTAGCCAACAAGAATTTCAAGGCATCCCTGTTATTCCTACATATCATCCTGCTTATCTATTAAGAAACCCTGGCAAAAAAGGTGAAGCCTGGGATGATCTTAAAAAAGCTATGGCTTTTTTACATTTATTATAGAAAATTAATAATTGAAAAAATATTTTATATAAATTATTATGATTTCATGGATTATTCGAAATATAAACTCCTTTATAAAGGCAAGTATGGAAGTATATATGACCCTGGTGTGGAAGGCTTTTTAATATGTGAATATTCTGGATACTGGGATAAAAGTGATGAAAAATTTGTTGAAGACATGTTAAAAGGTGTAGATTTGCTTATAAAACATAAAGCAATTGTTGATTTATGTGATCATAGAAAGGAACACGTAATTGAACCTTCAACAATTGAATGGATTAGAGTGAATTGGTACAAAAAATTATTTGAGAGTGGTTTAAAATACGAAGTATGCATTGCACCAGAGTCAATTGTTGGGAAACTTTCTCATAAAAGACTTGTGTCTTCAGAAACAATAGAAAATGTAAAAGTTGATACATTTGTTGATGCTGATGAGGCATATAGTGCTTGTTTAAAGTATTTAAAAAACATTATGAATAAATAGATATTTCTAAAAGAAATGAAGTGCAAATTAAAAATATTAATATTTTTAGTTATAATAATAACCTTTAGCAATTATTTATATTCTAAAACAATGGACGATTATAAGACATCTGTATC
>DHGE01000007.1 GCA_002402635.1 Deferribacterales bacterium UBA4806 | reverse complement strand
TAAAGTCTGAAGAATAATATTTATATAGTAGCAAAATAAGATTATAATAAATTGATGATTGTTCCTTATATATCAAATGACCTAAATGAGCTTTTTAAAAGATTTGTAGAAGTTGTTGATAGGGATAATCTTGCGCCATTAGAACCAGAAATTGTTGTTGTGCAGACTGATGGAATTAAAAAATGGTTATCACTAAACTTTGCTCAATCTAAAGGTATATGTTGTAATGTTGAATACTTAAGCCCTAAAAAAGTAATTTATAATTTATTATCTCAAATAGGCTTAAACTTTAATGAAAACTATCTTTATGAGAAAGAAAATCTATTTTGGCTTATTTTAAATATTATATCTAAAAGTGATGAAGATTTTGGTCCTCTTTCTAAATATATTAGAGATATTGATAATAGTGATATAAAGAATGATGAGGTTAAACTTGCACAAATAGCAGCTGCTACATCTGATTTATTTGATCAATATTTTACTTATAGACCGCAACTAATTGATAATTGGGAGAAAGGCTCAAAAAAATATGTTAATAATGAAAAGTCTAAAATTGACGAAGAGTGGCAATTTAATTTATTTAGTAGAATTAAGGAAAAAATTGTAGAAAAAACTCTTCCCACCCAAATTTATGAATTACTTGATAAAAAACTAAATAATGAAAAGCAAGTACTTTATAAAAGGATTAATTTTTTTGCAATTTCTGTACTACCTCCTTTTTATATTTTTATTTTGAACAAATTTGCCCCCTATTTGGACATATACTTGTATCTTTTAAATCCTTCCAGTGATTTTTGGTATGAAGATATTTCAGAAAAAGCAGAAAAAAAAATTGCTCTAACTACAGGAAAGGATGCTGAGGAACAATATTATTCTGTTAAAAAAGGCATACTTACAGATTTTGGCAAACTTGGGAGAGACTTTTTTATAAATTTAATTTCTGGGTCAAATATTGATATAAATCAAAATGAATGTTTTATTTATAATGAATGCCCTAACGATATGCTTTCCATTATAAAGGAAGATATATTGTTAAATAAAGATACAGAAGAAAAAATAGTAGTTAATGATAATGATTATTCAATAGAGATTCATTCTTGTCATTCACCAATGAGAGAAGTTGAAGTGCTATATAATAGACTTCTAAACATTTTTGAAAATAACAAGGGCAAGAGCCCCGGAGATGTAAATTATATATCTCCTAACGATATATTGATAATGACTCCTGACATATCTGAATATGCCCCATATGTCGAAGCTGTCTTTAGTAAGCAGAAAAAAAATGAAATGTATATTCCCTATTCTATATCTGATGTTAATTATATGGATGAATCTAGTTTTATTAAAATATTTATGGATATTTTAAAGCTTGTAAGAGGGCGCTATAGTGCTAGTGAAATTTTCAATTTAATAGAATTCGATGGGATAAGAAAGAAGTTTAAACTTAGCGAAACGGATATTAATCTACTAAGAATTTGTATAAATGAAAGTGGTATAAGATGGGGTTTAGATGCTGCACACAGAGAAGAAGAGGGATTAGAGCAAAGTAAAATTTATAGCTGGGAATTTGGAATTGAAAGACTTTTATTGAGTTTAATATACGAAAAGGATGATCTTTATAATAATATTTTAACAGTAAAAGGCATTGGTACGTCCTCAAGAGAGGCAGTATATGCACTCGTTGAATTTATAAATATAATAAATGAACTATATTCATATTCTAAAGACAAGCATTGTATAAACGAATGGTATAGAAAACTTACAGAGCTTATAGGTCAAATTTTTGAGGTAAATACAGAGAATCTGAAAGATTTTAAGAGCCTTATTTTTATGTTAGAAAATATGAGTAGGAGCTATAAAGTTTATGTAATAAAAAACCCACCCATTAGTGTTGGAATAGATTTTATTATTGAATATTTAAAGGGAAATATGAAAGATAAAAGACAATCCTATAAATTTTTAGACGGAAATCTTAATTTTTGTGAAATGATTCCAATGAGAAGTATTCCATTTAAAGTTATTTGTATTATAGGATTAAATGATGATACTTTTCCTCGCAAGAGAAAGCCTTTAAGCTTTGATTTAATTGCACAAGATCCTATGAGAGGAGACAGAAATTTAAGGGAAAACGATAAGTATCTCTTTTTAGAAACTATAATTTCTGCCTCGCAAAAGCTCTATTTAAGCTATGTGGGTCAGGATATTATAACAAATGATGAACTACCTCCATCAGCCTTAATTACTCAATTTTTATACAATATTAAGAGGCGATTCAAATTTAGCGATGAGAACATCAAGATAGAGGATAGTCTCATTAATAAACACCCACTTTTTTCCTTTAATGAAAAATACTTCATGAAAAATGGTAGTGATATGTTTATAAATTACTCTGAAGATGATTTTATCGCTGTAAAATCTAAAAAAGAAGGATATGCAAATATAGAAAGCAGAATTAAAGAAAAAATTGAGGTAGATAATGATTTAGATGATAAAATTATAAATATAAATGATTTAATGTCATTTTTTGGCAATCCCATTGAATATTTCTTTAGACGAACATTAGGCATTAACTTGGACGATAGAGAGTTATCGGTTGAAGATAAAGAGCCATTTAATCTGGGCATAGATGAATATAATATAAAATCTTCAATAATTGAAAATTTTTTTAATGAAGAAAATAGTGAAATTGCTGGTCATAACATTAAAAGCTATATTTTTAAATATACTGGCTTACTACCGCCTGGTGGAATTGGTTCAGCAAAAATTAAAGAATTAATTAGTGATGGCCAGAAGTTTTTTGTATTATTAAAACAGAATCTTGATACGAAGAGTAGAAAGATATATGAAGTTGCCTTTGATTTAAATGACTACAGAATTGAGGGAGTATTAAAATATTTCCACAGACTGCATAATAATGGCGGAATCAATACATCATTAGTTGATGTAGAAGATATGAATTTAGTTTATTACAGGCCAACTGGCTGTAAAACAAAAGATAAAATCTACACATGGGTTAAACATGTTATATTTAATTATTTTGAAATAATTAATGGAAAAAAGCCAAGCAATACATATTTTTTTGGTTTAGAAAAGCAGAAAAATAAAGATGAATTTATAATTGGTAAGCTTATTTTCAAACCAAATGATGAAAATCAAATAAAGGAACAGTTAAATTTTATAATTTCTACCTATTTAAGAGGAATAAAAGAACCCCTACATTTTTATCCAGAAGTGTCAGAGGAATACTTTAACAATAAAGAGAAGGAAAAGGATAATTATATAAAAAAGTTTTCAAATTATATAGAGGACAGTCAATATGGATATGATAAAAAGGACAATTACTTAGTATTCTATATGAAAAATTTTGGCAAAAAAGAAGACTTTTTTGATGAAGATTTTTCTAATTTAGCAGATATTATTTTTGGTTATATAAGTAAGAATTGCATGGAAATGAAGTGTTAGAAAATAGTAAAAATCAGGATACGCCTGAATTTGATCCGTTCGAATACTCTTTGGAGAAACTTAAGGGTAAAAATCTTATTGAAGCAAGTGCTGGTACAGGTAAAACTTTTTGTATTGAAAATATATTTGTTAGGTACCTTTTAGAAGGATATCCAAGTAAAGAGAGAGTAGAAAGTAGCGAAAATATTGATATACGTGATATGCTTGTTGTTACCTTTACCAATGCCGCAACAAAAGAGCTTAAAAGTAGAATAAATAAAAGGATCGAAGAGGTAGATCTTTATCTGAATAGAGATGTAGGTAGAAATGCAACATTATTAAATAGTTACTCTACAATTGATAATCCATTGTTTAAATATATAAATGAAAAAGAAAGAGATGCTAACTGGAAAGAAAAGGCAAAACAATCTATAAAATTAGCTCGATTGGATTTTGACGAAGCAAATATTTTTACAATACATAGTTTTTGTGAAAGGGTTCTGACGGAGAATGCCTTTGAAAGTAGTAAGACATTTGTGAGAGAAATTAATTATGATGAAAAAAGCTACATTGATACAGCTGTAGAGGATTTTTGGAGGCTATACATAGCTAGCCTTCCTGCTGAGTTTTGTAATAAGCTGAATGAACTATCTAAAGATAAAGATTTAAAATCCTTTGGTGTAAACTTAGACATATTTAAATCTATGGCCAGTAGCGTTGTTAAAATTATGAATCCTGAAATTCTACCAAATATAAAAAATTATTTATATAAAGAGGGATTATTTAAAGAAGTAAAGGATTTAAAAAGTAAAAAGGTAGCTTTAAAGGCTGATTATGAAAATGAAAGGGAAAATATTAGGGTTTCAGTAAGCAGGAATTTTGATTCTGTTAAAAGTGCTAATATTTTGATTGAGTTAGATAATTATTTCTATGATGACGACTTAACTTTATTTGATGATTGTATATTGGAGGATTTATATCAACTTCATACTATTTTTAAATGTATTTCAAAGTTAAATCGTGATGTAATCGATCGGTTAAAAAGCATTGATAGGGACTTTTTGATTTATTTAAGATTAAAGCTTTTTGATTATGTTAATGAAAGAATTAATACTTTAAAGAAAAAAGATAAAAAAATAACCTTTTCCAATCAATTAAGGGATTTATATGAAGCATTAAATGGTAATAATGGGGAAAGTTTGTTAAATAAAATCAAAAGTAGATATAAAATTGCCATGGTTGATGAGTTCCAAGATAC
>DHGE01000045.1 GCA_002402635.1 Deferribacterales bacterium UBA4806 | reverse complement strand
TACTTTTATCTGTGCGTATGTGCTGGT
This sequence comes from Deferribacterales bacterium UBA4806, assembly GCA_002402635.1. Classification (GTDB taxonomy): domain Bacteria; phylum Chrysiogenota; class Deferribacteres; order Deferribacterales; family UBA228; genus UBA228. The sequence continues at coordinate 2,703 of DHGE01000045.1, read as the reverse complement.
TGAAAGAATTATTGCACAAAAAAGAAAGGTTGATTTTAATATTGTTTTCATATCAGTTAGATGTTTAAGTTGTTTTTACCTTATTTCTAAAGTTGAGCCAAGTTCAACTTCAAATGTGCCATTTATACTTGTTTCGTTCTGTGCATCTAATATGAGGCTAGAGTTATTTATTACTCTAACATTTTGAACATTAATATTGCAACCATTTACTGTCGTATTAGTCGTTACCGTTTGATTTACAAAATTTGTGGTAGAGCATAAAGCAACTTGTACTGATCTAAAAGCATTTACCCTACCAAAACCAGTTTGATCGCATCTACCATCGGTATATGTATAACCTCCTATCTTATCTGCTGAACCTGTTAGAATATTGAAAACTTCATAGGGTGTTAAGTTGGGGTTTACTGATAATAATAATGCAGCAACAGCGGCAACAACGGGGCAAGAATGAGAAGTACCTCCAAAACGACCCGTATATGAAAGATTATTTGTTCCTGTATTAGGCAATGTTTCTCCTGTTGCAGGCGGATGAATTCCTGTTGATGGCCATGGATTATATCCAGCATTTCCTGGAATATCTAAAGTCCACATTTCAAAAGTTTCGCCACTAATACCACCACATCCAGGGAAATAAACCTCTGGGGGATATGCTCTGTGAGAGGGAGCAACTATATCTATAAGTGAGCTTGTTGGACTATAATCGGCTTGCTTGTCATATCTATCCGAAGCACCAACTGTCAGAAGACCATTTACATTTGCATTTGCAGGGAATGTAACATAACCATTGTAATTGCAAGAATTATGACGAGCTGTATTACCAGCAGCAAAAACAACTACCACATTATTGTTTATTGCGTATTGAATAGCAGCTACAATTGCAGGTATAAAGTTATTAATAGGTGTATCATAACCCCAACTATTAGAAATGATGTTTGCTTCATTATCCACAGCAAACACAATGCCGTCTGCCATTTCATCAGAATTTGTATTATTATCCCATCTTAAAGGCATAATTCTGCAATTTGGTGCAATTCCTGCAATTCCTTCATTATTATTCATAGTAGCCCCGATAACACCAGCACAGGCATTTCCATGATTATAGTCTCCTATTGGTGATGGATTATTTGAATCACCTGAACCAAAATTACTACCATTTAGCCTTACTTGTCTTGTATTAGGTAAATCGGGATGGTCTGAAGTAACACCTTCGTCAAAAACTGCAACTATAATATTGTTATTACCCGTTGTAATATCCCATGCTTCAGGTGCATCAATATCAGCATCAGAAATTCCGCTATGCCCATTAAATGTTTGACCTGTGTTGTGACAAGTGATTTGAAACTTAAAATACGGGTCATTTGGAAGTTCACTAAACAATTCGGCTCTACAAATAATATTTGGATATGCAAAAACAAAATTTCCAGATTCATACAACCAATTTGCAACTTCAATAATATCTTCATATTTAGATATTAGAACAGATTCATAAATCTTTGTGGTTTTGGACTTCTTTAGATTATATTTTTTAAGTATTTCTTCCCGAACAGATTCTTTTATTTCGTCTTTAAATTTTATAATTATATCGTCTGCAAAGCCAAACTCTAAATTATCTTTTGTTTTATAAACTCTTCTGACGGATATTATGTCACTATCAAACAGTAATTTGTTAATTTTCTCTTCTATTTTTTACATCCTTTATCTTAACTTTACAAATATCCGTATTTAACCAATAAATTTCTACTTGGCCAAATAGTTGTTTTGTAAACTTTTCAAAGTTGGATTTTTGCAATGTTGGTTTTTTCTTAACAAGTAATTTATCGGGCAATTGAATAATTTGAACTTTCTCATCGAAAGCGTAATAAAAAAGTTTTTTGGTTTTATCTTCATCTGAATTAAAGGATAATGTAATAATACTAAAAATACTTGTGATGATAATAATTTTTAAGTTGAGTTTAATGGTTTTCATGGTTACTGAATTTTATTTATGTAGATTATTATTACTTGTGTAAAATTATCAATAGGATAAAAACTTGGATTAAGCATAGTTGATGGTGGACAATCAAATACTTTTAGTTCTTCGTCGTTAGCAATTTTGTAACTAAACTGAACAGAATCTCCCTTTAAATAATCAATCCCAAAATCTAAGTTGCTTGTATCCAAATCATAAATTGACGGAGGAACATTAAATGATAATAAAGAATCTTCCTTGTTCGTAATTATGAAAATACCAAAAAGAGTATTATCAGTATCTTTTTCACGACATTTTAGGTAACCAACAATTCTACCTTTATCATTAATAGTAGAATCCTCTTGTTTGTCACATGAAGAAAACAAGATTGCAAATAAGATTAATAAATACGTTTTCATGTTTTAAATTTTTAGGTGGGTTCTAAAAATTCATTTTTTCAATTTTTGATTCAAAAAACGTAGAACCCATTAACGTTTTTTAAAAATCATTACAGGAGCAAGTTACTAACCTATACCAAAAAAGTCAATATTTTAACATTAGCCTTTCCAAATATTCATATATCCTTCTGTATAACAGCTATTTAATTTGATAAATTTTATCGAAAAACATGCTCGTGCCTGAAAGTAAAAGTTGAAAGTTAAAGGATAAAGGATAAAGGATAAAGTTCGAGGTTCAGGGTTCAAGGCTCGAAATTCCAGATTCCAGATTTCAGATTCCAGATTCAAAATTTCAGA
>DHGE01000137.1 GCA_002402635.1 Deferribacterales bacterium UBA4806 | reverse complement strand
ATGGTTGACATGCCTTTAATGGATTAATTACAACAGAATTTCTTGAAAAATTTAAGTCTTTATACTCTTTAGTCTTTGTCCATTCGAGTACTTCCTGTACTTTTTCATCATCATGTTTGTCTTCAAATTTTAAGCGTTTTGTCTGTAGCATTTCACTGTATTCTTCAGTTTCAAAGAGACATTTATGATCCTTAACTTCCATTTTATTCATATTCTACTCCTTATGCCCAGGGGGCTTTAAAATTCTTCCAGATAGGCCCGTTAATTGTCATGTCCATATCCCTTGCAAATATGGCGAAACCGTCTACTCCATGGTATGGTCCTGAATAGTCCCAGGAATGCATTTGCCTGAAAGGGATACCCATCTTCTGGGATTGATATTTTTCTTTTATACCTGCTCCAAACATGTCAGGTTTAACTTTTTTAAGAAAATGCTCCATTTCATATTCCGTCATATCATCAACAACTAATGTAGCATCATCTAAATATTTTTTAGTTCTTTCATAATCATCGTTGTGAGCAAATTCATAGCCAGTTACAAAAATTTTCATCCCTAAATCTTTAAAAGCAGGTATTGTATGCCTTGGCCGAAGTCCCCCAACATAGAGCATGATAGCTTTGTTCTCTAATAGTGGTTTATATTTAGCAACAATACTATCTGTATAGGGTTTATAGACATCATTAATGAGATGTTCTGTTTTTTCCTTAACTTTATCATCAAACTTTTCGGCAATGGCACGCATGCTCTTGAAAATTTCTGTTGGCCCAAAAAAATTAAATTCTATCCATGGGATACCAAATTTATCTTCAATGTATTTGGCTATATAGTTCATTGATCTGTAACAGTGGATGAGCACTATTTTGGCTTGGCTTAAGTTTTTTATTTCATTGATAGAAGAGTCCCCTGTTGACTGAGAAATGAGATTCAACCCCATGTCTTCGAGTATTTTTCTTGAAGCCCAAGCATCCCCTCCTATATTGTAATCACCAATTAATGCAACATCGTAATTGGTCTTCTCAAAATTAGTGCCCTTTATATCTTTTTCAAAAATGTTATCCTTTATTGCATCATTTGCTATGTGGTGGCCCAAGGATTGACTTATACCTCTAAAGCCTTCGCATCTAACAGGAATGATGGGTTTTTTAAATTCTGCACTTTTCTTTTTAGCTACAGCTTCAATGTCATCACCAATTAGTCCAACTGGGCATTCTGACTGGATGCTAATGCCTTTATTAAGAGGAAATAACTTTTCAATCTCATCTATTATTTCGCTTAATTTTTTATCTCCCCCAAAAACAATATCATTTTCTGTAAAATCAGAGGTAAATTGCATAGTTACAAAAGTATCAATGCCAGTTATACCGGTGTAGTAATTTCTCCTTGCAGCCCAGGAATATTGCCCACATCCAACTGGGCCGTGACTTATGTGGACAACATCTTTAATGGGTCCCCAGACAACGCCCTTTGAACCAGCATAAGCGCACCCTCTCATTGTCATGACTCCTGGCCTGGATTTTCTGTTTGATTTTGGAAGGCCGCCACAGCTACTACATTCTTCATCATCCTGCATAACTTTTATATGTTCATTTCTGTCGTCTTTAGTTTTTTCAGGATAAACTTCTATTACTTCTTCAATGATATTTGTTAAATTCTCAATATCAGCTTTTGACATAATAGCCCCTTTTATGCACTTTTTGGTTTGCCAACCATACTTTCTGCTTCTTCATCTATTATTCCAAATTCCATTAATAGTGATTCAAGTTCTTCCATCTCAAGTGGTTTTGGAATAACTAATTTTTTATTATCTACAATTTTTTTAGCCAGTGCTCTATATTCATCTGCTTGATTGCATGAGCCATCATATTCAATAACCGTCATTCTCCTAAGCTCTGCCCTTTGCACAACATTATCTCTTGGAACAAAATGTATCATTTGTGTGCCAAGTCTTTCAGCTAAAGCTTCAATAAGCTCATATTCTCTATCAGTTTTCCTTTCATTACAAATTATTCCTGCCAGTCTTACTCCACCAGAGTTGGCATACTTTAAAATACCCTTTGAGATATTGTTAGCTGCATACATTGCCATCATCTCACCTGAGGCAACAATATATATTTCTTGAGCCTTGCCTTCTCTAATTGGCATTGCAAATCCACCACAAACAACGTCGCCTAATACGTCATAAGAGACAAAGTCAAGCTCATCATCGTATGCGCCTTCTTCTTCTAAGAAATTAATGGCTGTGATTACTCCTCTACCAGCACAACCCACACCTGGCTCAGGGCCTCCTGATTCAACACACTTTATTCCTAAATAGCCACATTTTAGAACATCATCTAATTCCAAGTCCTCAACGGAACCTCTTTTTGAAGCTAGTTCCATAATTGTTGCTTGAGCTTTAGAATGAAGTATTAAACGAGTTGAATCTGCCTTAGGGTCGCAGCCCACAATCATAATTTTTTTACCCATTTCTGCTAGAGCAGCAATAGTGTTTTGTGATGTCGTAGATTTGCCAATTCCCCCCTTACCATAAAATGCAATCTGTCTTATTTTTTTCATATTTGCCTCCTGACCTTTCTTATATAAGCAAATACCATGCCAAAATAACAATGCCTTTAAATAAAGGATTTTATGATTAAAAAGGTAAATTGATTGTAAAGTTCATTACATTTTTGTAAGCTTTATTACAATGAAATTCTGCTTTGTTAGAAATTGTATGTGAGGTATTTAAATGATAGCTTTTAAAACTTTTGATTAGGGGATATTTAGAAGTTTAATAGTTTGTTTTATAATTTTTTCTTTAACTTCCTTATTTAATTTTTTTAACCATTTTTTATGTAAACCTTTCATACCATAAAAGGCTCCAGCAAGCATTCCAGCCAAGGCTGCATTTGTGTCAGAATCTCCACCTTTATTAACAACAGATATAATGGTATTGTAGAAATTGTTACAATTAAAGAAATAGTGAACGACAATTTTAAAGGTATCTAAAATATATCCAGAATTTTCATCTGAATAATTTAAAAATGAATATTTAGGATATCTTTTGATAAAATCTAAAGAGAATTGGTATGCTAAGTCTTTATTTTTATAAAGAATTAATATTTTTGTTATTTCTCCAAAGGCCAG
>DHGE01000028.1 GCA_002402635.1 Deferribacterales bacterium UBA4806 | reverse complement strand
GGAGAAAATCTTTACTTTTATGATGCCATTGCCCCCATTGTAAGTGCCGATTCCATAGATTACAGATATGCATTTTTCCAAAGCAGGTATGATAAAGGAGAGGCCGATTACCTAAATTGTGCTATAAGTGAAGAAGAATTTAACAACTTTTATAATGCATTAATAAGTGCTGAAACAGTTAAATATAGAGAATTTGAGAACCCAAAATATTTTGAGGATTGCCTTCCCATTGAAGAATTAGCAAGAAGAGGTAAAGATACACTACTTTTTGGACCCTTTAAACCGGTGGGCCTAAAATTTAATGGCAAAAGACCTTATGCAGTATTACAATTAAGGAAAGAAAACGCATTAGGATCCTCCTACAATTTAGTAGGGTGCCAAACAAAAATGATATATAGCGAGCAAAAAAAAGTATTTTCGTTAATACCAGCTTTAAAAAATGCTGAATTTGTGCGCTTAGGATCAATGCACAGAAATACTTATATTAATAGTCCTAATATACTAGGAAAAAACTTTACACTCAAAAATAACAACAACATATATTTTGCAGGTCAATTAACAGGTGTTGAAGGATATCTTGCATCAATCGCATCAGGTCTTATTGCAGCCTATGATATAATATTTAAAGAAAATAATATGTCATTTAATATTCCAATGGGTACTGCATTATATGCTATTAGTAATTACCATTTAACATACAGTAAAAAAAACTATGTTCCCTCAAACTTCCATTTTGATATGCTACCCCCATTAGATATCTATGTGAGAGATAAAAAAAAGCGAAAAATACTCTATTCAGAAAGAGCCCTTGAAAATCTCCGATCTTTTATTGCAAATGTGACTACAATAATATGAATAAATCTTTAACCTGTGCAGAGGCGGTCCAAAAATTTTTACAATATTTGATGGATGAGAGGCATTTTAGTGAACATACTGTTAAAGCTTACAACAGTGATCTACAAGCCTTATTAACCTATTTAAATAAAGAGAATATAACCTTGATCAAGGATATAGAATTTTTTATCCTAAGGGGATATGTTGCTAATCTTTTTGATAAGGAATATTCAAAATCTACAATAGAGCGCAACATAGCATCTCTAAAATCATTCTATAAATTTTTAATAAAAAAGGGTTTTTTAGAAGAAAACCCTGCTAAACAACTAAAATTCCCTAGAAAAGAAAAAAAACTCTTTAATGTTTTTAATATTGACGACATCTTTCTGCTACTTTCAAAACCAGATAGAAGTGAAATTTCTGGGTTACGCGATGCTCTCATATTAGAGCTTCTTTATGCAACGGGCTTAAGAGTTTCAGAACTCATTAGTTTAAACATAAGCGATATTGATTTTACAGGCAAAAGGTTACGCGTTTTAGGTAAGGGTAAAAAAGAACGGATAATTCCACTTTCAGATTATCATATCGATTTAATAACAGATTATATAAAAAAAAGAAATACACTATGTGGGAATAAAGAAATAAATGGTAATCAATTATTTATTAATAAATATGGTGGGAGACTAACAGACAGAAGCGTAAGACGTATTTTAGAAAAGTATTTAACTCTATGTGGTTTGCCACTATACTATTCACCGCACAGTATTAGGCACACCTTTGCTACACACCTATTAGAAAATGGAGCAGATTTAAGGTCCATTCAGGAATTACTGGGACACTCGTCCCTTTCCACTACAGAAAAGTACATTCACCTAAATCTAGTTAAATTATTAGATACTTATGATAAAACTCACCCAAAGGCAAAAGGAAAAAACTAAGTTGTACTTCCAAAATCTCCAGTAATATATTTTTCTAATTCTTTTATTGCAAATTTATGATCACTAATAACTTGAGCAACCACATCTCCTATTGAAATAAGGCCTGCAAGCTTATGGTTGTCCATAACTAACAGATGTCTCGTTTTTTTAGCAATCATTAAAGCCATGCAATCCTCAACAGTATCATTTGGTGTAACATACAAAACATCTCTATTCATAAGCTCACCAACCTTTGTTTCTTTAGAAGACTTGCCTCTTAATATAACTTTTCTTGCATAATCTCGCTCTGAAAAAGTTCCCACAATTTTATCATTATCAAAAACAACAAGACAGCCTATGTTTTTATCTGCCATTACTTCTAAAGCATGAAAAACAGTATCTCCAACATTAACAGAGTATATTTTACTTCCCTTTTTATTTAAAATATCTTTTACACTTGCACTCATGTACACCTCCAGATTTTATATGTGTATTATAACACAATTTTATTATTTTTAAATAAGATTAATTTTATTAGCACAATTTTGGATGATGTGCCAGGCATTTATTACATGTTCTTTTTCTGTATAGGTTTGTCCTACACAGAATCTTAAGAAAAAAATATCATCTATTTTTGAATGACTTAAATAAGCCTTGCCAGTCTTGTTTATTTCATTTAGCAATTTTTCATTAAATTTATTACCCCTTTTGTGTCTAAAACATACTAAATTCACTATTCTTTTTGCAAAAATTTCAAAATCCTGTGAATTGGCAACTAGTTCTTCAAATAGCCTTGCTAGCTCAATATGTTTATTTATATGGAAACTCAAGCCCTCTTTCCCATAGTATCTTATAACGAACCATAACTTCAGAGATCTAAACCTCCTACCTAAAGACACCTGCCAATCTCTATAATCAATTACCTCTGTCCCTTTATTATCTTTAATATTTTTTAAATACTCTGGCATTATAGTTAATGCACTTATAAGCTTCCTCCTGTCATCAACAAAGAAACAGTCACAATCAAAATTTGTAAACATCCATTTATGAGGATTAAAGCAGAAGCTGTTAGCCTTTTCAAGGCCATCAAGCAAATATTTGTATTTATCACAAATTGCAGCAGTGCCTACCATTGCTGCATCAACATGAAGCCACAAATTATATTTTTCAGCTACCACCCCAATTAAAGCCACTGGATCAACTGCATTTGTCGAAGTTGTCCCTATTGTGGCACAAACAAAAAAAGGTATTAGGCCTTTTGAAATATCTATTTCAATGTGTTCTTCCAAATTTACAACGTCCATTGCGTAAAATCTATCTGTATCAATATAACGAATATTTTCCTCTCCAATACCAGCTACCTTTAAACCTTTAATTACTGATGAATGAGTATGCTTTGTGAGGTAAGCAATTAATGGAATTCTAGCACCTAATTTGTTCGTTGAATAGTCACTCTTAGATTCTCTTGCTGCAATAATTGCGCAAAGTGCAGCAGTTGATGCAGAATCTTCAATTACCCCACCACCACTGCCTTTAAACATAAATTTTTCAGGCAAATTTAATAATTCTGCAACCCAGTCCATAACGCGCATTTCTAATTCAGTGCAAGCTGGAGAAGTCGCCCAGACCATGCCCTGCACACCAAAGGCTGCAGAATAAAGTTCACCTAAAATTGATGGAAAGGAAGTGTTAGATGGGAAAAAGGCAAAAAAATTGGGTGATTGCCAATGAGTGAGGCCTGGAATAACTATATTTTTTACATCCTCTATAATCTTTTCAAAAGGCTCACCATGCTCAGGTGGGCTCAAGGGAAGTTTTTCTAATATATCTCCAAAATTTACGTTAGGACTAACTGGGTACTCTTCTAAATGTTTGTAATAATCGGCTATTTCATCAATAACGCTGTAACCATATTTTTTAAATGATTCAATATCCATGTGGTAACTATCTGTACTCATAGACAATTACAATTTTATATGAAATTTTAAGATCCTTTACAATATCTAATTTATGCATCTCTCAACTTCGGAAGTTAAGATATTGTATTAAAAAATAAAACATAAATTAGACATTATCGTTTTTTGGTTGACATAATATCATTACAATAATAACATTGTTTTAATGCAAATAAATTATAAAATTTAAGGGGTTAATATGAAAAAATCTATAGTAAACATTTTTAGAATATCAGTAATTACATGCATTATTTTTGTACTTTCTAATTTACCATTATGTGCTGCCTTTAAAGTAGTTGATAATATAAATTCACCAAACAAAAATATAGTAATAAATTTTTTGATATCTGATAAGGGCGAAATGGCTTACAACGTTATATATAAAAATATAACAATAATAGATATTTCAACGTTAGGCTTTCTATTTAAAGATATGCCACCAATAGCAGAAAATCTAAAAGTTATCGGAAAAGAGAAAGCTCATTTTAATAATAATTGGGAGATGCCTATTGGAGAAAGACAAAATATAAAAAACAATTACAACAAAATGACAATATTTTTAATGGAAGAAAATGAGCCAGGTAGAAAGATCAATGTAGTATTTAGAGCTTATAATGACGGTATTGGCTTTAGATATAGTATTCCAAAACAAAGCAATCTAACAGAAGTGCATATTTTAGAAGAAAATACGACATTCAAATTAACAGGTGATCATGAAGTGTGGTGGATCCCAGCTGATTGGGACAGCTACGAACATCTATACAATCACACAAAATTTTCCGAAATTGATGCATTACAATATAAAGATAATCCTACTCAATTAGCTGCTTCTTATATCCCTGAAAATGCTGTTGAAACGCCTGTTACTATGAAAATTAACAACAATTTATACTTAAGTTTTCATGAAGCCGCTTTAGTTGACTACTCTTCTATGACTTTAAAAATAAATAAGGATAATCTCTCAATGAAAAGTTTTTTAGTTGGAACAGATAGAAGAGATTACAAAGTGAACAAAACAGTTCCCTTTAATACACCCTGGAGATCAATACAAATTAGCGAAACTCCAGGTGGGCTTGTTGAATCTAATTTAATTCTTAATTTAAATGAACCACAAAAAATTAAAGATGTGTCCTGGATTATGCCTATGAAATATGTTGGTATATGGTGGATGATGCATATAGGTCTTTCAACATGGGACTATGCAGGCACTCAAGATATGGAAACCTTTTTAAGTACTACACCAACTCCTACTGGAAAACATGGGGCTACAACTGAAAATGCAAAAAAATATATAGATTTTGCTTCTGCAAATAATATTAAAGGTGTTCTTGTTGAAGGTTGGAATGTAGGTTGGGAATACTGGAGAAATGAAAAAGACAGGGAACACTCTTTTGATTTTGTAACACCTTATCCTGATTACGATTTAGAGGAAGTAGTTAGATATGCCAAATCAAGAGGTGTTGAGATCATAATGCACCATGAGACTTCATCCTCTGTAGAAAATTATGAAAAGCATCAAGATGAAGCTTATGGACTGATGAAATCACTCGATCTCCACTCTGTAAAAAGTGGCTATGTTGGACCAATTATACCAAGGGGTGAATATCATCACGGCCAATATATGGTTAACCATTATGTGAATACGGCAAAAAAAGCTGCTAATTATAAAATTGCAATGGATGTCCATGAGCCTATTAAGCCAACAGGTCTTAGAAGAACATATCCAAATCTAATGTCTGCTGAAGGAGCAAGAGGGCAAGAATTTAATTCTGGTGGAAGTTTAGGTGGGGGCAATCCTCCAGACCATATCACTACCCTTGTCTATACAAGACTTCTTGCAGGGCCTATGGATTTCACACCTGGCATATTCGACATAAAATTAACATCAAGAAAAAGTAATCCTAATAATGGTCGAGTTCCAACCACATTGGCAGGTCAATTGTCATTATATGTTGTTTTATATAGCCCTGTGCAAATGGCAGCTGATTTAGTTGAAAACTATGAAGGTCACCCTGCTTTTCAATTTATTAGAGATGTACCAGTTAACTGGGAAGAAACAAAAGTTTTAAACGGTGAAATAGGTAAATATATTACAATTGCAAGAAAAGACCGCAACTCAGATAATTGGTTTATAGGTAGCAAAACAAATGAGGAACCAAGAAATTTTACAATTAAATTAGACTTTTTAGACCCAATTAAACGATACACTGCAACCATCTACGAGGACACAGATAATTCAGATTGGCAGGACAATCCCACTGACTACAATATTAGAAAGGTTCGCAATTTAACAAGAAGGTCCCAATTAAACCTCCATCTAGCCCCTGGTGGAGGAGCTGCCATAAGTATTATGAAGCAATAGAATATATATTAATTAATTTTAACATCTTAACTTCCGCAATTCAACTTTCTACCAACATCGGAAGTTGAGTGATTTGTCAACATCCGATGTTGCACTTTTTCTCAACTTTGGAATTCAGTTGTTTTGGTTGGAATGTCTCAGGCAGGGGGGCTAAGGGGTGTTATAATAAATGAAATTTGCGTAAGATCTCTGCTAAATTTTGGTCCTTTGAAGCCAATTCTCTTAAGGCTTTTATAAGGTCTGTTAGCTTGCCTTCCTTCTCAATGCGGGCTATTGCTTCATCGGTAGATCTTTTTATAATAGTGCGTCTATCCCAGTAGGCAAAACCAATATTTGCTGCCATTATCGCTACAAAAATAGTAACTATAATCCATAAAAAATTCATCATCTGGTCAAAACGTTTGTTCATATCCTCGCGTAAGTCTTCAAAACGTTTGTCAACTTGTTCAAAGCGTTTGTCAACAGATTCCTTAAATTCTTTCATTGTCACTTCAAGTCTAATAAGGCGTTCTCTATCTTCCTGAGTAAAGGCAGTTGCACCAGAATTATCGCTTGCATAAGCAAGAGGCGTTAATATCAATAGTAAAATATTAAATAAAAAAACAATGTTAGAACATTTCATATTTTTCTCTCTTTAGTATTATTTAATATTATAAAGTAATTTATAAAAATATCATTAGAAAATTTACATCTAAACTTTCCGAAGTTAAATAATGAATGATTACTCTAATGATAAATGTTTGATTAGAGCAAGCTCCCTTTGGTAATCCATTCTATCATCAACAAAATTCTTATAGTCATTCATATCCATATCTAAACAGTCTACATAATTGCATATTTTCTCATCACTCTTGTTTAAATACTCCATATATGATGAATATGGCCAGTCTTCAGGTTCTTTTACAATGCCTGCTGTTGTTGGATTCAAATGAATATATCTTGTTAGGTGAAGTAATTGTTCGTTACTTTCAACATGTACACTTTTAAATTTGCTTTCCCACAATGTTCCTTTGCGCTGATATTTTGAGTTAAAATATCTAGTGTAGCTATCAAATACATTTTTTATATAAAGAGATATTCCATTATCATTTAATTGTTTCAAAATAAGGTGAACATGAGTTGGCATAATACAATATGCAATAATATGAACAACAGGATTATTGGTATTCAGCTCATACTTTAATGAAAAAAATTTTTTATTCTTAATTTTTATATAATTTGAGAAACTTGTAGGCACCTTGCCATGTTTATAATATTTAATTGCTTCTAATACTCTTGTATAATCATTTTCGTCTCTGAAGGTTATGTAATTATCAATGCTTCTGGTATAAACATGATATACTTCATTATTTGCTAACGGGACTTTTCTTATCATTTTACAATTAAACAATATGCATATTATATTGTATGATTATTTATATTCAAGAGAATTTTTCTCAACTTCCGAAGTTAGTAGAAAATTGAACTTCGGAAGTTGGGAGATATACGAACTTCCGAAGTTGAGAAAAAGTGGAACATCCGAAGTTGGTAGAAAGTGGAATGTCGGAAGTTGGGGGAAAGTGGTTTATCACTTAGGTAAGGCTGAATTCCTATCACATGGCGAGGCCGTTGATGGACCTAATAAAGGACCAGCTCATACTGAACCAAAGGCTACTTTTAAAGTAAAACTGGATAAACCTGGCAACTTTATATAGACCTGGAACTTTTTCTCTCCAGGTCTATTAAAAACATATCCCAACTTCGGAAGTTGGGATATGTTTTTGCATTTTGTTTTTTCAGTCACCTGCTGCTATCTTTACAGATTCCCTCCTTCGCGGGAATGACAGAACAACATCTCAACTTACGAAGTTAGAAAAATATTATCCAATAAAATCTTATGATGTAAATTATTTCTTTTTATAAGCATCTCCTCTGGGAGCAATCCTCGTAATAAGAATTAACATATCTTCTTTTAAAAACAATATTCTATAGCCACCAACTCTAATTCTATAGGTATTTTTTTCACCAATCACTGGTTTTAAATCAATGTTTTTACCTTCTGAAAGCTTATATAAAACAGTGTCAATTAAAGCTTTGTAGCTATAAGGCAACTTCATATAATCTTTAGTTGCATTTTTTGTAAATTTTATCTTATATCTTTCCAATCAACTAAATCTCCTGACTTTAAATCATCTTTAGCTTTAATTATCCTATCCTTTTCTTCTTCAGTAAGTCTTGTAGTATCATTTTCCACAAGTACATTAATTAAAATGTCAATTAATGATTCTTCTGGCAAGGATTTCAAAAAATTTATTAAAGTTTCTTCAGAAATATTTATTGTTTTAGAAGACATTATATAAACCTCCTATTTATACATATAATATACACATAAGATTGCTTGCTCAAGTAAAAAGAAAATAAATATCAGATATTTGCTCAATCGTTCATAATTAATAGAATCAATCAAATAATAAAACCATAGTTTTTGCCATTCAGGAGCGTCATTATCAGGAATCCAGTATTTGTCGTCATTCCAGAGTGTCTTCTATTTTTTCATTCCCAATTCATAGTGACTTCCAGCCGAATAAGCCTTTCCCTATCATCAATAGTAAATGTATTTTCTTGTGAACTGTAAAGTGAACCTCTATTTTCTGAATTTAATGCAGTATTTGCTGCATTAATTGATGTGACAATAGTAAAAAACGTAGATATACGAACTTCGGAAGTTGGAAAAAAATGGAACATCCGAAGTTGAGAAATAGTGGAACTTCCGAAGTTAAGAAAAAGTGGAACTTCGGAAGTTCGGGAAAAGTGGAATGTCGGAAGTTGAGGGAAAGTTCAACTTCCGAAGTTGGGAGATGTTGGGAGGGGGAGGGAATAAAAAAACCCGGCCAATAGGCCGGGTTTTTATGTTATGTACGTGAGTACATTTTTTTACATAAAGTCAGCAACAGAAGCTGCGGGTTTTGCAGGAGCGTTGTCGCCACGAGTTAAGCCTGCTTGAATAACTTCGTCCATTGTGTTGCCAAGACCAAAGCCACTCGGTCCACCTACAACTAGGCCAGCTAATCCACCACCAACTAAACCTACAAATCCGCCAATGCCTGCTCCAGCAACAGTAGCCCACGGTAAACTAACTAATAAACCAGCGCCTGTACCTAAAGCAGCACCTGTCAATCCACCTAGTACTGCACCAGGCAAACTCCAACCAAGGTATGCACCAAGGATTCCACCGCCAATCAAACCAACTAAACCACCTGTACCTTTTGCCAAGGTATTGCCAATTATCCCTTGACCAAGTATGCTGTCTATTGGACCCATTTGTTCAGCTCCTAATAGTGCACCTAAGATTGTTCCTCCTGGAAACATATTAGTAATTGATCCCAAAAGCAATGTATCTAAAGTACCACCTATAATGCCTCCTACCAAACCTTCTAATGCTCTTAAACTACCCCTAGCTCCAAATTGCCATACATAACTATTTAGCGACATTCCCGCTAGGGCACCGATAGCTCCACCAATAATACCAGTTGTCGCAGAAATTGGTGCAAACAAAATGCTTGCTAATGGACTAGCTACTGGACCTACAGCTAACGCAGCACCTAAAGTTCCTAGAAAAAGTGGAGGAATTGCAAACCCAGCAAGACCACCAAGGGCTGCTCCACCAAGGCTACCTACACCTGCGCCAGCTAATGCACCACCAACTAAACCTACAGATCCGCCAACAAAATCAAGCCCACCAGCACCTAAAATCGTGTAATCATTGTGAACATAGTTAACAGCTGAATTGTCAGCAGCTGAAGATCCAATAACAGCTGCTTGAGCCAAGGTTACACTTGCAAAAATCAATGCTACTGCTAAAACCAAAACCTTAAACTTCCTCATAGCTAAACCTCCTTTTTAGTTTATTGTTTCCTTAATTTACATTACAAACTGCTATAAAACTGCTAAAAAACGCCTTTAGCATTGTCTTATATATTTTACTACCAAAATATTTGTGCTCTGTCAACATAATTATTGCACTCTTTTTTAAATTTTCCAGCTTCACTAATAGAATGTTATCACAAAGCGAGAGTCTGTCAATGTTATTTACAATATTAGTTTCATTTAATGCGATATTTCTCATATAGATTTATTATACATATAATTATTAATTTGCAAGATAAATTTTACAGATTATGTACATTTTTTAAGGCTGTATCTCAACTTCGGAAGTTGAGTGATTTGTCAACATCCGAAGTTGCACTTTTTCTCAACTTTGGAAGTTCAGTTGTTTTGGTTGGAATGTCTCAGGCAGGGAGACTAAGGGGTGTTATAATAAATGAAATTTGCGTAAAATGTCTGCTAAATTTTGGTCCTTTGAAGCCAATTCCCTTAGGGCTTTTATAAGGTCTGTTAGCTTGCCTTCCTTCTCAATACGTGCTATCGCTTCATCGGTAGATCTTTTTATAATAGTGCGTCTATCCCAGTAGGCAAAACCAATATTTGCTGCCATTATCGCTACAAAAATAGTAACTATAATCCATAAAAAATTCATCATCTGGTCAAAACGCTTGTTCATATCCTCGCGTAGGTCATTAAAACGTTTGTCTACAGATTCTTTAAATTCTTTCATTGTCACTTCAAGTCTGATGAGGCGCTCTCTGTCTTCCTGAGTAAAGGTAGATGTATTAGAATTATTACTTGCATAAGAAAGAGGGGATAATATAAATAGTAAAATATTAAATAAAAAAACAAATTTAATGCATTTCATATTTTGCCCTTTCTTTAATATTATAAAGTAATTTGTAAAAATATCATTAGAAAAGTTAATTAAAATAGATGACAGGAAACAGAGAACAAAGAACAGAGAACAGAAAATACAAATGTAAACAGCTATAGATTCCTGATAAAAACAATCGGGAATGACAAAACAGAAAACAGATGCAATTGATAATTTTAATTGATAAATAGCTGCAGTGGGATAATATAAATATAAAAGGTATGTAAAAATAGATGAGGAGATATTTAAAATGGGCACAAAAATTAAGGATTTAACAACTGATGAGTTACGTACTTTAATATCAAATACTATTAAAGAAAGTATGGAAGACTTAGTTGAAGATTTACTGGCACTTTCTAACAAAAAATATCTGAATTCTATTGAAGAAGCAAGAGAAGACTATAAAAATGGAAAAATAAAAAGATTTGAGGACGTCTTCGATATATAACATTATTTTCACTGAAAAGGCATTGCATGATTTAAATGGAATTGATAAGGAAAATAAAAAGAGAATTGCTATAAAACTAAAGGAATATGCAATGGAGCCTTTAAAGCACGCCAGAAAATTAGTTGATTCAAAAATTGGAACTTATAGATTTAGAATAGGAGATTATAGAGTTATCTTTGATATTGATAATAACAATATAGTTATATTAAGAATTGGTCATAGAAAAGATATTTATAAATAATTAAGCTCAAAAATTAAATTTTCTTACTATTCAACTGGCAGAAACAGAGAACAGAAATAACAAATGTAAACAGATATAGATTCCCGATAAAAACAATCGGAAATGAGGAGAGATAGCACAGGAATGGACGGGAACAGAAGTCAAAAATAAGCCGCGGCTAAAAGGCCGCGGCTTTTACTTAATTAAACTGAAATAAGTTCAGCCAACTTGCTTTCTATACAGCACCAAGCCTCTGTAGTGTGCTTGCGGCAATAAGCTGGCCTGAATTTCTTGCAATTGATAATGCAGTCTGACCATCTTTATTTTTTGCATTAACATCGGCACCATTTTCTACTAAAAAATTTATCATATTAACATCACCTTTAACTGCTGCAAGCATAAGCGGAGTATTACCATTTTTATCGGCAGCATTTACGTCTAACCCCTTTTCTACTAAATACTCGAGAGCATACATATTGCCACCCATCACAGCTCTAACTAATGGAGTTTCACCAGCATTATTTTTTACATTTATATCAGCACCATTTTCTATTAAAGTGTCAAAGATTTTTTTGCTTGAGATATTTGCTGCATACATAATAACAGTGTTACCTTGTTTGTCCTTTCCATTAACATCTACACCACGGCCTAAAATATAATTAACTATATTTAACCTGCTATCGGTAACATCCACACTTTCAAGCATTTGTTGCAGCTCATCTGCTGTGGCATTTGGTTTGTCTTCCAAGGCAATAGATAATGCTGCTTGCAAGTCACGAGGGCTACCCAAGACAGCATAAAAAAGAGCGTTTGCATCATTTGCATTTTTTGCAGTAACATTGGCACC
Organism: Deferribacterales bacterium UBA4806; assembly: GCA_002402635.1. GTDB lineage: Bacteria > Chrysiogenota > Deferribacteres > Deferribacterales > UBA228 > UBA228. Next base: position 22,382 of record DHGE01000028.1, on the reverse strand, counting down.
ATAACTGATAAACTTCATAAACAAATCGTTGTCGCCAATGAGTGCCGCATACATTAGAGGAGTTTCTTTATTAGCATTTGCTATGTTTACATTGGCGCCTTTATTTAAAAGGGTATTCACTATTTTAGTATTACCTGAAGTCATTAAGGCATACATAAGGGCAGTATTGCCCTGCTTGTCCTTAGAATTAACGTCTACTTTCTGTTCAATTGTATAATTAATAATTTTTATTCTATCCTCAGATACTTCTGCTTTTGATAGGTTATCTTGAATGTCCTGTAAATTTAACTCCTGGTTTTGGGCTTGCAGTTCAGCTAATAATTGGCTTTGGGCTTTTTGAAGGTCTACCCCACCACCCATGGCAGCATACATCAACACTGTGCCATTGTTTATGTCTTTATCTTTAACGCTAAGGCCACCTTTTATAAATTGTTGAAAAAGGTCGTAATTACCAAGTGTAGCTGCCAGCATTAAAGGAGTTTTGCCTACTTTGTTTTTTATCTTTATATTTGCACCTTTTTGAAGAAGTGCATAAACATTCTCTATAACTCCTGTTTGCAATGCAAACATAAGTGCAGTATCATCATTCTTATCTTTAGCGTTGATATCTAACCCTTTACTTAAAAGTAGCTGCAACATTTCGGGGCTGCCTGATGAGGCTGCGAGCATTAAGATATTTTGGCCCTGGTTATTGGTTGCTTTCACATCTGCACCTTTTATCGATTCTAGTGTATTAAAAACTTCAATGTTACCTGTTGATGCAGCATACATTAGAGCAGTGTTGCCTTGCTTATCTTTTGCATTAACATTGATATTAGTTGAGGCAATTACTTTTACAATAGCAGGATTACCACCGATAACAGCCATCATTAGAGCATTCATGTCGTTATTGTTTTTTACAGTCACATTTGGGCCACCTTTTAATATTACATTATAGAGAGAAGTATTACCTGAAAGTAAAGCATACATAAAGGGAGTGTTACCTTCAGTGTCTTTTGCATTAACATCTGCGCCTTTTGAAATTAACGTATTTATTATATTGAGCCTATTTTGGCTAATTGTTAAATTATTCTGTAAATTTTGTATAAAAGCTTGAGATAAATTCTCAGTATTGGCTGAGATAGCTTTGGCAAAATCTGATCTCAGTTCTGTATTACCACCAAAAATAGCATAGAAAATTGGAGTGAGGCCTGCTGCATCTATTGCATTAACATCTGCGCCATTGTTTAAAAGAAAGTTGACTAGAGTTTCATTGCCAGCAAAGACTGCCAGATTTAGGTAATTGGGATTACTTTTATCAAAGGGAGTATTATATTGAGCAAGAAGCTCTGCAACAGGCAATTGGGCGGATTGCAAGGCATAATCTAACGCAGTGAAGCCTGCTTCATTTTTTGCTTTAACATCTGCTCCACTTTGCAAAAGCAATGTAACTAACTCTGTACTACCACCTGTAGCTGCAGCCATTAAAGGGGTGGCACCAACATTATTTTTTGCATTAACATCTGCACCTGCATCAATAAGTAACTTTGCAATATCTGGCTTATTTAGCAAAACTGCAATTGTTAAAGCTGTTGAGCCTTTATCATTTTTTGCATTAACATTTGCTCCACTCGTAATTAACGACTGCACTTCTGCAGCGTTACCCTTCTCTATCGCTGCAAAGAGTTGTTGGTCTAAATTGCTTTTGTTCTGAGCAAAGAGTGAAAAAGAAATCAATAAGAACATTACAACGAATGGCAACAAAAAAATCTTTTGAGCCCTAAATAATTGTATTTCTTGCATTAAAAACCTCCTAATTTGAAGATAAATTTTTACTGTAAATTTTTTCTTACTATAGATTGCAATTTATATTCTTAGTTCATAATTTTGCAATTTATTTTTAAATTTAGTATTTTGTTATTGTTATAAAATAGGAAATTTTTGTGAACATTACAAGATAAGAAAATCAGGAGGCAAAGGTTGCATCTACCAATTTCTTTCTACCAACCTCGGAAGTTCGTAGATTTCTCAACTTCGGAAGTTCCACTTTTTCTCAACTTCGAAAAGTTCAGTTGTTTAGGTTGGAATGTTTCAGGCAGGTGCAACAGAGGGCATTAAAATAAATGAAATTTGCGTAAGATGTCTGCTAAATTTTGGTCCTTTGAAGCCAATTCTCTTAAGGCTTTTATAAGGTCTGTTAGTTTGCCTTCCTTCTCAATGCGGGATATTGCTTCATCGGTAGACTTTCTTATTATTGTTCGTCTATCCCAGTAGGCAAAACCAATATTTGCTGCCATTATCGCTACAAAAATAGTAACTATAATCCATAAAAAATTCATCATCTGCTCAAAGCGCTTGTCGACTTGTTCAAAGCGCTTATCAACTTGTTCAAAACGTTTGTTCATATCCTCGCGCAAGTCTTCAAAACGTTTGTCGACTTGTTCAAAACGCTTGTTCATATCCTCGCGTAGGTTGTTAAAACGTTTGTCAACAGATTCTTTAAATTCTTTCATTGTTACTTCAAGTCTGATTAGGCGCTCTCTATCTTCCTGAGTAAAGGCAGTTGCACCAGAATTATCGCTTGCATAAGAAAGAGGTGTTAATATAAATAATAAAATACTAAATAAAAAAACAATGTTAGAACATTTCATATCTTGCCCTCTCTAATATTATAAACTAATTTATAAAAATATCATTAGAAATTTTACAACTACCAACTTTGGAAGTTGAGATGTTTCACGCAGTTATCTGAGGGATTTAAGTGGGGGATGTGTTGAGGCAACTATGGCAGGATAAATGCCTGCAGAAAGGCCTAAAACAAAACCAATGAGGGTAGTGTATATCAATGATAATATACTAAAAGTAAAGGGGAGGGATGAAAATATTATAAAGATTAAAAAAATTATTATACCTATAATAAGGCCCAAAATTGTACCAATTAATGCTACAAAGAGGGCTTCACCCAAAAATTGATATAAAATATCCCTTTTTGTTGCACCAACTGCCATGCGAATCCCTATTTCTTTCTGTCTCTCAAAGGCTGAAAGCAACATTACTGCAAAAATGCCAAGACCTCCAATTGAGAAGGTAACAACTGAGGCAAACTTGCTTAATATAGATACTAAATTTAGTCCCTCTGTTTTTGTCTTCGCAATTTCTCTCAATGAAAAAACATTGAAAGCTTCCTCTTTGAGGGCAACTCTTTTGTGATTTTCTTTTAATAAGGTGGTAATAGATTTTTTTATGTTTTCAATGTATCTACTATCATCAGCTTCCACTAAAATAGCTGAGATAGCCTCTACATTTGCTATCCTGCTTTTAAAGGTATTTATGGGTACATAGATATTATTGTCCATATCTATGCCTGCTATATCCTTGCCTTTCTCTTTAAACACACCTATCACTTCAAAAAATACATTTTGCATCATTATGTTTTGACCATAGGCTCTTTCATTTTCAAAAAGAGCTTTATAGACAGAATAACCTAATATACATTTTCGATCCCCAACTTCTGCTTCCCTATCAGTAAAGATGCGCCCTTCCAAAAGATTTAGTTTTCGCATACCAAAGATATCTTTTGTGGCAGCTGTTATTGTGGTATTTGTGGATTTACCCATGTATATAGCTGAAGAACCCATATTTACAACAGGTACTATATGTTTTGCATATATTAGATTTTTTTTCATTAATTCTACATCTTTAAAATTTAACTTTAACGTTGGTACATAATTTGTTTGGCCTTTTCCCACTACCCTCACCTTTGCAGGCTCTACAACAATTAACTCAGAGCCAAAATTTTCCAGAAGCTCCTTTGTGTTTTTCATTGTGGAGCGCGATATATTATTAACAGAGACAAGCATTGCAATTCCAAAGAGAATACCTAAAATTGACAGAATAGTTCTTTGTTTGTGGACAAGGAGCATCTTTATTACAAGCTCAACAAAGAGTTTGATCTTTTTCATATTTTAGCCTCTTATCACCCTTATGGGATCAATGCGTGAGACTACAAGAGCCGGTTTTATACCTGATAAAAATCCCACAAGAAAACTTAGGATAATAGCCGTTAATAAAACTTTATAGGAAATGTAAATTGCAATGTCACCTGCATAGTGTAAAAATAGCCCTCCAAAAATAGTCCAAAGTATGCCTAAAAGCCCTCCTATGAAGGTTATAAGCACTTCTTCGGTAAGAAAAAAGGCCACAATATCTTTTTTTGTTGCTCCAAAGGCACTCTTTATACCAATGTCTTTTTGACGCTGCCTTATACTTAAGTATGTTAGATTTGCAACAATAAAGCCACCAACAATAAGAGCAATTATTCCAGCACCTCCCAAAAAGAGGATTAGGTTATTTGACAATAATTTCATCTGCTTTAGAATCTCTTTGGACGTAACAATTCGAAAATCATCAGGCAGAGCTTCTGGTGTCTTATGATTTATTCTAAGAAGGGTTTTCACACTTTTTATTGCACTATCAATATCTCCTTTTGTTTTAAACCATAAATTTGCCACATATTTTTCATCGTTTAAAAGTCTCTTTGAAACAGTTGTAATCGGCATAATTATTCTATCATTTAAGTCTTCTGAAATCCCTGCAGTATCCCTTTTTTGCATTATACCAATTACATGTACAGGCAAAAGGCCAATTGTAAAAGTCATATTATCATTTATTCCTTCCTTTGCCCCCTCATAAAGCTTTTCTGCCACTTTTGAACCTATAACAGCCACAGCTGATTTATTTTTCACTTCTATTGGACTAAAAGAACGACCACTTTTGATACCTGCCTTGAGACTTGTAAAATAATCGGCTGTTGTACCAATTACAGTAGTTGACCAGCTACTTTTACCACTAACAACGGTTACTGGTGAAAACAACACCCTGGGGGTAACTTCAAAAACAGCTGGGATATTCTCCTTTATTGCTATAGCATCATCTATTGTAAGAGTTTTACTGCGAGAGGCTGGACCTTCTGTCCTGCCTCCGCCTATTACTAAAACTGAATCAGGGCCAAAAACATCAAATATTTCATAGGCCTTTTTGTTTGCACCGTCAATTGATGCAACAATAAGTGCTACTGCCCCTACTCCTAAGGAAACACTAATTACTGAGAAAAAAAACCTGATTTTATAAAAAATAATTGCTCTGTAGAGCTCTTTTAAAAATAATCGTATTTTAAAGTAATTCATTTTGTAATAAGCCTACAAGCCCTTTTCTAATTAACAAAAATGCCATCTCGAATAGTAATGACCTTTTTTGAATAGGCTGACATCTCTGGATCGTGTGTTACCATTATAATTGTTTTGCCTTCTTCATTAAGAGCACAAAATATGTTCATAATTTCTTTTGAAGTTTCTAAATCAAGCTGCCCTGTAGGCTCATCTGCTAATATAATCTCAGGATTGTTTACTAAGGCCCTTGCAATAGCAACTCTTTGCTGTTCACCACCAGATAATTCTGAAGGCTTATTGTCATAATAATTGGCAAGGCCCACTCTGTCCATTAGAGCTTTGCCATGGGCAAAGGGATCTATTATTTCTTTTCTTGAGTAGAGTAGAGGAAGAAGTACATTCTCTAAGGCACTCAAATAATCTACTAGATGAAACTGTTGAAAAACAAAGCCAATGTGAGAGCTTCTTATCTCTGCAAAATCTTCTACGGTTAAACTTTTTACATCTCTGTCCATAAAAATATATTCGCCATCAGTCAAATCATCCATGAGGCCTATTACATACAATAGGGTGCTTTTACCAGAACCGGAGACACCCATTATTGATATAAAATCACCCCTTTCAATATTAAGATTAACACCTTTTAGCGCTTCAATTCTTTTTTCACCAAGAAAATAGGTTTTTTTAATATTTTTTAATGTAATTAATGTATTTTTGGTCATTTTATTATACAGTATTAACTATCAAGAAATTCAAATTTTACTGCCACCTGATCTCCTTCCTGAATTCCTTCTAATATTTCTATTTCCTTATCGCCTTTTAAACCTGTTTTTACTTCTACTTTCTCTAATTTATTCTTTACAACTTTATAAACTACCGTTTTCCCATCAACAAACTTCAGTGCCTCTATAGGAATTACTAAGGCATTGGGTTTCACGCCTGTAATTATTCTTGCATGAACTGTCATATTAGGTTTAACTATTGCAGCATCTTCAGATGGAACGGTTACTATTGCAACATAGTAAACAATATTTCCTGTGCTTATCGGCTGAGGCCATATTGCCTTAATTTTACTTTCAAACCAACGATTAGGAAGAGCCCCTACATAGTACCTTACAATGCTTCCTTCGTGAACTTCTGTGATATCTGTTTCATCAACAAGTAGTTGAACTTCTAATTTTGATGGATCCATGAGAGTTATAAGATTTTCTGCATTGAGCTGGGCTACTACCGTCTCACCTTCCTGCTTTATGACCTGTGCAACATACCCTGATATTGGAGCATATATTTTTGTAAAGGAAATTGCGATTTCAACTGCCTTAATCTGTTCTTCCTGAGCTTTTATGCTTGCAAGACTTGCAGCTCTCCGTTCTTTAAATTCAGCTCTTAATCTCTCAAGCTCTGCCTTTGACATTTCATAATCGGCAAAAGAGACATCACTCTCCCTTTTTGCTCTATCAACACTGTCTTGCGTTGTAAAATCTTTAGAAAGTAAAACCTTTTCTCTTTCATAATTTTTTAATGCATAGTCATAGGTTGATTTTGTTGCATTAATTCGTGCTTGCATCTGTTTGATTTGCAGAGGATATGTTCGATCTATCATTTCTAGTTCTGTTTTAAGCCTATTAAGGGTGGCCTTTGCACTTTCTAAATTTGCCTGCAGATCTCTGTCGTCTATTAATGCAAGGAGGTCTCCCTTTTTTACATAATCTCCAACTTTGCTTGGAAGCTCTAAAAGAGTGCCTGAAGCACGAGTCCCAACATTAACAGCTGCTCCCACTTGTGTTTTAACAACACCAGTTTCTTCAACAAAGGATGTTAGTACACCATATTTTGCTGTTGCCACTTCCTCAATCTTTGCATTGTTAGAATTGCCTGCAAAAATAATAACCAAAACGATTATTATGATCAGGGCTGAAGCTATAATTAAATTTCTTTTCGTCATGTACTTTTGTAAAAGATCATAAGTCATAATTTACCTACTTTAATTGTTAAATTCATTTTTATTTAAGGCTCTTTCTAAGGAACTTAAAGCTATATTATAATTCATTTTTTGTTGTATTAAAGTAATCCTACTTCTGGCAAGATTAACTTCTGCTTGCAACAATGCTATTATATCGCCTTTACCAACTTTATACTCATTAAAAGCCTGATCATAGTTAACCTGTCCCTCATTCACAAGACTGAGGGCTGTCCTGTAATTAGCATAGGAACGCTCAATGTCTTTGTAAGCATTATTTACTTCTAATTTTATATTCCTTTTTGCCTCAAGCAAATTTTTCTGAGATGCAAAAAGAGCTTCTTTCTGAGCAGATACTCTGTAATAACGACCTAAGCCATCAAAGATATTAAATGTGGCACCTGTCATAAGTACCGCTTCATGCTCATCAAGATGTGAATCCCTGTCATACCAGTTATAGTAAATTTGAAAATCTATCTTTGGCCAGAAGTTACTCTTTTGTTCTTTTATAGTCTGCTTTGTAAATTCTAATTCATGCAATTGTTTATCAACTTCTGCCCGTCTTTTTAATGCAACATCTTGCAACTCTGGTATTTCGTATTGCATCATTTCCGTTTGAAATTCGGCATCTAACGTGTAATTATCGCTTAAAGGAAGGCCAATAAGGCTATTTAAGTTACTAAATGCTTTTTCCATATCTTTTTGTGCTGAAATAGTATCCATTTTTGACTGAGTTAGTCTCACCTGGGCCTGAGTCACATCAGAAAGTTTTGCTACACCTTCTTGTCTTCTAGCCTTTGCTAAATCAAAATTCCTTTGAGCAATTTCCTCTGTTATTCTTGCTACCTTATACACTCTTTCAGCAGCCATAGCTGAATAGAAAGCTTGTTTAACATTAAAGGTTAGATCATTTTCTGTAATATCTACATCATTTTCTGTTTGCTTGTATGCATGATAGGCCTCTTTTGTTTTGCTTCTTCTAAAGCCACCATCAAATAATCTATATGAAGCGCCAACATAGGCACTGTATTGGGTATCCCATATTTTATTATATGTGATATTGTGTAGTGTTGTGTCAAATGCATTTCTATAGCTATAGCCTATTGAGATCGTTGGAAAATATGGGTCATAACTTGATATATATAAGTCCTTTGCCTGCTTACTCTGTTTTAATCTTGATTGCAAGACGGGGTAGTATTCATGAGCCATCTTTATAGCTTCATCAATTGTTAAAGAAAATACTGGTGTTGTGTTAATATTTAAATTTGAAAAAATAAAAATTGATATTATCAGCATGTATTTTAAAAAGCTTTTTAAGTAATCTAAATACATTATTCCTCTCAAAGTATTTTATTTTGTACCCTTAGAATAGATAAATATTTCACCACTTAGTTTTATATAAAAGTTAATTTATAGGATTTGTATAATATATGCATTCAAATTAATTTTCAAGAATTAATTAAATACTTTTCATTTATTCCTAAAAAAGATGATGGTTTTGAATTTTAAACAATAAAAAAGAATAAAAATTGAAAAAATCGACGTTATCATAAAAAAACATGAAGCTACCAAATTATATAAAAACAGTGGGGTACAAAGTTACCTTTGTACCCCATATATTTATTACTCAGTAGTTTGATTGATTAATAATTAACTCCTCTCGTCCAAATATCATTGAGAGAATTACCTATTGCATCAACAGGATTTTCTTTACCTTTTAGAACTCTTATTAGGGTATCCAAAATTGGAGCTTCTATATATTTTCCTACCCATCTTGGGAATAATGGAAAATCTAAGGGTTGTGATCTTTCAATCAGTGCCTTAGTTGGGAAAGGATAGCCATGTATATCTACATTTCTAATCATTGCATCAATCATTCTATCTACACTTGCTTGTCTATCAGTCATCTGTCCAGAATCGACAGCAGCCTGTCTTAAACCATTATCCATAGCCTTATCATATGTCCATTCACGTCTATCATCGAATTGAGTAAATGCGGCAAAGAGACCTGATGGTATATTATCTCTGTATATGGGCGCAATGCGGCTATTAACTTGTGCCACTAAATCTACCAAGTTACACTCTTCAGATTGTGGAATTACGCCTCTTACCATTGCCTCAAGATCAACATTTTCAAGATCTGGATATTGTGAAACAATCGAATATACTGCATTAAAACACTCTTCACTTACTCCAGGAACTATAGGAGTTACTGGTGGAACTACACCAGTTTCTTCAGGAGTAGATAGACCTAAAAGGGCCACTTGAATCTGTTGTAGTGTTTGCAATATCTCGTTAACAGAAGCCTGTATAGCACCTGAAGTTCCAGTTAGACCATCTAAAAGCTGGAGAGCCTGATTATATACAACATCTGAAATTAGTCCAGCATCATGAGCTCTATCTAAAGCATCATTTAAAGCTGCAAGATTTTGCTCGTTTGCATTTGCTAAGGCGTCATTTAAAGCCCTTAGAACATCATTCATTGTTATTGGTGCTGTTGATGCTGGGGCAGGAGTAGGTGTAGGTGCTGGTGGAACAACTTCTTCCTCCACAGGTGCTGGAACAGGAGTTGGAGCAGCTGGTGGAGTTAATTCACCAGGAACTGGTACTGGAGCTGGAGCAATAGCACCTTCACCAGGAAGTGGTGCTGGAGCTGGAGCACCTGGAGCTGGTGTAACAGGTGGCGTTGCAGCACGACCTAATATTGCTTGTATCTGATTCAATGCACCAGGTAAATCATTCTTATCAGCAAAGCCGCTAACTGCTGCTGCCATTTCAGCATAAGTTTGAAAAGGCAATGTTCCACTTACATAAGCATCAAATATTGCTTGATCAAGGGCAGCAACATTTGAAGGCGTTGTATTCTTTAGTGCATTATCCAATGCGGCCTGTACTTCAGCCAGAGACGCTTCCTGTGCTATAGATTTTGTTAATGCTGCGTAGCCAGGCAACTCTTCAAAACTTATATTTTCAAAGGTGTTCACAAAAAGACCTGCTTTTTCAAAATCCTGAACATTGCGAGGATTTAACTGTGTTAAGAATAATTGTGCTCCACCAAGCATTGATGAAAATGCATTCAATAGCTGACGTACGGAGCCTTCAGCTGCCTCATCAACAATACCGACAACAGGCATACCGTTGTAGTTGCCTTCAAGAAGCTGGCTTATCAAGCCCATGACACCTACATTTGTAGTCTCATCACTAACGTTGAATAGAGTATGAGTGTAAGGGTCTCTTAAATCCACTACCACTGCGTCATTTGACAGAATCATTTTTGCAGCATCAGCTGCACTAATACTCTGAACATTTACAGGTAGAATCCCTACGCCACCTTTAACATTTGCGGCATAGCTTGTTGCTACTGAAAAACTAGTCATTGCCAGCAAAAAAAACATAATCACTGGCAAGGCAAAAAACTTCATACTTACATGTCTCATTTTAAAACCTCCTCACTATTTATTGTTTACTTACATTACACAACTTAACATATAATATACTACTATATATAGTAAATATCTAACAAATATTATGTTGTCAAGCAAAATCATGCTATAGCTTAAATTATTTCTTTTATGTTTTTCATTTTTATTTTTTATCATTCCATACCTATTGACTATCATTAGTTAGAATGTTATAAAAACTAATAAAAAAAATTTATTTTATAGATAGTTTGTCCTTAAAAAATATAATTTTTTCATGGAGGTAATATGTCTGATAAAAAATTTGTTACAATCGATGGCAACACTGCTGCAGCTTACACGGCACATGCCACAAATGAAGTAATAGCCATTTATCCTATTACTCCTTCGTCTGTGATGGGTGAGATTGCAGATGAAAAAAGTGCAAAGGGAGAAAAAAATATATGGGGAGAAATTCCCAAGGTTGTAGAATTACAATCTGAAGGTGGAGCTGCTGGCACTTGCCACGGGGCTTTAACTACAGGAGCTTTAACCACTACATTTACTGCATCACAGGGTTTGCTCCTCATGATACCTAACATGTACAAGATTGCTGGAGAACTTACACCCACAGTTTTTCATGTTAGTGCAAGAGCTTTAGCTACCCACGCACTATCCATATTCGGAGATCATTCAGATGTTATGGCTTGCAGAGCCACTGGCTGGGCAATGCTAGCATCATCAAATCCTCAAGAGGTCATGGATTTTGCTCTCATTGCACAAATGGCTACATTAGAATCACGTGTCCCAATACTACACTTTTTTGATGGCTTCAGAACTTCACATGAAATAAGAAAGGTTGCCCAGATCAGCTTTGATGATATGAAAAAACTTATTAATAATGATCTCATTTTTGAACACAGAAAAAGGGCACTAAACCCTGAAAAACCAACAATAAAAGGAACAGCTCAAAATCCTGATGTCTATTTTCAGGGTAGAGAAGCTGTTAATAAATTTTATGATAATTTTCCTGCGATTTTACAGAAAAATATGGATAATTTTTATAATGTTGTGGGTAGAAAGTACAGTTTAGTTGATTATGTGGGAAGAGATGATGCAGAAAAAGTCCTCATTATAATGGGTTCAGGTGCTGACGTAGCACATGAGACAGTTGAATATATGACTAAATCTGGTGAGAAAGTAGGCCTCCTAAATTTGAAATTATTTAGACCATTCCCATTAGAGGCTTTTGTAAAAAAATTACCAAAAACTGTTAAAAAAATTGCTGTGTTGGACAGAACAAAAGAACCAGGATCCTTAGGAGAACCCTTGTATTTGGATATAAGAACAGCAATCGGTGAGGCCATGCAAAAAGGGCTATTTCATTTTGAAGGATATCCTATAATTGTAGGTGGTAGATACGGACTCGGTTCTAAAGATTTCACGCCTGCTATGGTAAAGGCCACCTTTGATAATTTAGACAAAGAGAGTCCTATAAATAATTTTTCTGTTGGTATTAATGATGATGTAACTATGAGAAGCCTTCCCTATGATCCTGAGTGGTTAACACCTCAAGACGGCATATACAATGCAATGTTTTACGGTTTAGGCTCTGACGGGACAGTAGGGGCTAATAAAAATTCAGCCAAAATTATAGGTGAGTTGACAGATAACTATGTACAAGCATATTTTGTTTATGATTCTAAAAAAGCGGGTTCTCTAACAACCTCTCACTTAAGATTCGGTAAAAAGGAAATCAGGAGTTCATATTTAATACAAAAAGCAGATTTCATTGCATGCCACAACTTTGCATTCTTAGAAAAATACGAACTCTTAAAGCCATTAAAAAATGGGGGCACTTTTTTACTGAATTCTATGTATAGTAAAGATGAAGTATGGGATAAACTACCTTCCACTGTGCAGGAGCAATTAATAAAAAAGAATGCTAAAATGTATGTTATTAATGCCAGTGAAATTGCTGAGAGAATTGGTTTGGGACCACGTATTAATGTTATATTGCAAACGGCTTTCTTTAAAATCTCAAATATCATTGATTTCAATGAGGCCGTTAATGCAATTAAAAATACAATAAAGAAAACATACGGCAGATATGGTGAAAAGATTGTTAATATGAATATACAGGCCGTTGATGATGCTATTAATGAATTATATACAGTAACAGTTACAGAAAAAGTAACAAGTAATATCCCTATGAATAAATGCTCAATTCCAGTGGATGCCGATGAATTTATTAAAGAAACAGTATGTAAGATGATTTCAAACGAAGGTGATGATGTACCTGTATCACACTTACCAGTTGATGGTACCTTCCCAACGGGAACCGCAAAATACGAAAAAAGAAATATTGCACTACAAAGCCCTGTATGGGATCCAGAGGTATGTATTCAGTGTGGTATATGCTCCTTTGTATGCCCACATGCAACAATTCGTATGAAAATTTATGATTCAGAATATTTAAAGAATGCACCTTCAACTTTTAAACATACTGATGCAAAAGGTAAGGAATATAGTGGTATGAAGTTTACCATACAAGTTGCAATTGAAGACTGTACAGGGTGTGGTGCCTGCGTATTTAATTGCCCTGCAAAGAGTAAGGCTGATCCTGAGAAAAAAGCTATAAATATGATGCCTCAACAACCACTAAGAGAAAAGGAGGCAGAAAATTTTGACTTCTTTTTGAAATTGCCAGAGCTTCCCTTTAATAAATATAATAAGGAAACAATTAAAGGTTCTCAACTTGCTCCGCACCTCTTTGAATTTTCAGGAGCCTGTGCAGGTTGTGGGGAAACACCATATGTCAGACTTCTTGTCCAACTATTTGGCGATAGAGCAATAATTGGTAATGCAACTGGATGTTCTTCAATTTATGGTGGGAACCTGCCGACAACTCCTTATACAAAAAGAGCTGATGGAAGAGGACCTGTCTGGTCAAATTCTCTCTTTGAAGATAATGCCGAATTTGGATACGGTATGAGATTAGCCGTTGACTCATTTAAAGGGCAGGCAATTAAGCTGTTAGAAAAATTGAGAGATTCTTTAAAGGCAGAATTTGTAGAAGCATTAATCAGTGCAAAACCAACTAATCAAGTTGAAGTTGAAGAGCAAAGGAATCGCGTAGTAAAATTAAAGGATATATTAAGTGGGTTAGAAAATCCTGAAGCAAAAAGATTATACCACTTAGCAGATTACCTTATTCCGATGTCCGTATGGATCTTAGGTGGCGACGGCTGGGCTTATGACATTGGCTATGGCGGTTTAGACCATGTACTTGCTCAAAAGGAAAATGTGAATATACTAGTTCTTGATACAGAAGTATATTCTAACACTGGTGGGCAAGCTTCAAAGTCAACAACGCTAGGTTCTTTTGCTAAATTTGCCTATGCCGGCAAAGATACAGACAAAAAAGATATGGGACTTATGGCTATGACTTATAAACATGTATATGTTGCTCATGTGACACTATCTAACCCTGCACACTGTATAAAAACATTCATTGAAGCTGAGAGATACAACGGTCCGTCACTTATTATTGCTGATTCACACTGCATTGCGCACGGTATTGATATGTCAAAGGGCGTAGAACAACAGAGAAATGCAATTAAATGTGGCTATAACATACTTTACAGATATAATCCAGATTTGACTAAAGAGGGTAAAAATCCTTTAAAGGTGGATTCTAAAGAGCCTGAAATGAGTGTAATTGATTTTATGAAATCAGAAAACAGATTCAGGGCAGTTATGAAAATGTTCCCAGAAAGAGCTAAAATGTTAGCTGATGAGGCAGAAAAGAACGTTAAGAAAAGATATAAACTGTATAAACATCTTGAAGAATTAAAAAATTGCTAATATTGTAAAAAATATGTTGTTCAGCTAAAAACCAGCCTTTAAAAAAGGCTGGTTTTTATTTTTCTAATCTCCGAGCTTGATATATACTTTACAAGGGATGGATAAAAGATATATTAGTTCGTTATGATTGTGGCAGCAATTGATGTGGGCAGCAATACGTTACGGTTATTAATAGCTGAAGTTAATAATGGGAAAATTGTAAAAATACTGCATGAGGATAGAAAAATCACACGTTTGGCAGAAAATTTGATATATACCCATAAATTAAATGATGCAGCTATTGATAGGACTATAAAAGCACTAAAAACATTTAAAGACATATGCAATAGGTTTATGCCTCATAAAATTAAGATTGTTGCAACATCTGCTGGCAGAGAGGCAGAAAATAGCAATGTTTTCCTTAATAAGGCAAAAGAAATTGGCTTTGATATAGAGTTAATAGATGGCACAAAAGAAGGTTACTATACCTATTTAGGTGTAGCAAGTGTAGTAAAAATATCTGATAAAAAATGTGTAATTTTTGATATAGGTGGTGGCTCAACTGAATTTATATACACCGAAAATGGTGCTATTACTCATATTAATAGCATAGCAATGGGTGTAGTAAAAATTGCTAATACTTTTGACTTAAATCATATAGTTGATGGTCATACAAAAGATGGTATATGTGCATTTATAAAAGAACACCTCCAAAGATTAAATTCTTCCATAAATCCAGATCTCATTATTGGCACTGCTGGAACAGTTACAACTATTGCAGCAATTGACCTAGAATTGGATAAATATAACAGCACATTTATAAATAATTATAAACTTGAATATGAAAATATAGAAAAGATCTATGAAAAACTTGCACATTTACCTGCCTGTAAACGCTTAAAAATAAAGGGATTGGAAGCTGGAAGAGAGGATTTAATCATTGCCGGTACTTTAATGGTTTTAGAGATATTAGAATACTTCTCCAAAAATTTTCTGATTGTGAGTGATTACGGCCTGAGAGAGGGCTTAGCCATTGCAGCAAACTTGGATTAACATCATTTCAATTCCACTTCTTGCCGGTTTTGTGGGATACATTACTAATTACATCGCTATAAAAATGCTTTTCAGACCATACAAGAAAAAATGGTATACCCTCGGTTGGCAGGGAGTAATACCCAAAAATAGAGAAAAGCTAGCAAAAGAAATAGGGCATATGGTCGGAAACAAACTCATTAGCAAAGATTCTATAAAAGAAGCCATATTTGATAAAAAATTCCAGATAATCTTAGAAAAAACAATACATAATGAATTAAAAGATTTATTCAATAAAGAGTTGGGTAGCCTGGAAAAAGTACTATCAAATTTTGGCATTGATACAAAAAAAATTGCTTACAAACTGACAGATTACTTAATAAACAACGAAGAAATCACCTGTGCAATAAATAATAATATAAACTTACTTATCAATGATAGATTAAATAAATTATCAGAGAAAAGAATTTCTGATTACCCCAAACTTTTAGAAACTACATCAAAAGTATTAAATGAATTATTTTCTAAGTATATTATAACAGATGAATTAATAGACCAGATTTCAACATATATTGATGACACCATACTCTCAGGGAGATCTTTAAAAGAACTTATAAAGATTGATTTAGATGAAACGCTATCAAATATTTCAAATAGTATTACGCATAAACTTATTGAAACACTCTATGATGTATTACAGAAAGATGAAGTAAAGAGAAAAATTGAAGAAAAAATTGAGGATTTTAAGAAGGATTATTTCAGCAAAGGTTTCTTCAGTCATTTAAAACTAACTGCAATCAACCTAATTTTATCAGATGAAACAATACATGAGATTGTTGAAAATGAATTCCCTGAAATTCTCAATAATATTAAGGAAAATACTGAGTTAAAAGAAAAGATTAAGATGGCACTTTTAGAATATATGAATAAAACACTTAAAAAGCCTGTTTATGAATATGTAGAAAAAATAGGCTTTGATAAATTCTACGAATATAGGGCAAAAATTAATCACAAGTTAAAAGCCTATATACACTCAGAAAACTTTAATAAGAAAATTTCTCAAATTTTAAGCAAGAACTTAGAAGATTTAGGAAATAAAACATTTGGTGAGTTTTTTAATATTGTTTTGAAAAATGATTCGGCTGAGGATCACTATAACCTCTCAATTGACACAATAGCCTTTTTGAAAAATGAAGAAAACAAAAAAAATATAGCATCTCTATTTTATAATATTTTGTCATCAGTGAAAGTGGACAATCTGTATAACAACATTACTGACCAGACATTTGAAAGGATTGTTGAAAATATTAAGGAAGCAATAAACAGTATAATTGATAAAAATATTATAGATGCTTTTGATGCAATAGATATTGCAAAAATTATTAGAGATAAAATCAATAGTTTGCCCCTTTCTGGCGTTGAAAATTTACTCTTCTCATTTATGAAGGATGAGTTTGCCTGGATTAATATTTTAGGTTTCATTTTGGGCTTTATAATTGGCCTTGTTGAAGTTATATTACTTATATGGTAATTTTAATTGTTATTACTTTATTTATTTTAACCTCCTGTGGGACACCTTATTTAGAATTTAACAGCAACGGTATATATGAAACACCTAAAATGCGTTATGAAATAAAAGAACTTGACAATAAATTACATATAAAAATGACTAATATATCTGGTGATACTGTAATGAAGTGTGATTTAATATTTTTTTATAAAAATAATGACAATGAAACTGTTGCAACTAAAAGCTATATTAGCTCTCCCTTATATCCACACTACTGGAAAAGCGAGGAAACTATTATAGAAACACCATCAAATGCCACAAAGGTATATATCAGATATAATGAGTATGACTACTATGGCGGCCCAATACCTCACTTCAGGAATAATCATGACTATTCATACTTCAGCACTATATATATGCGGCTCAGATATTGAGGAGATAATTAATATTGTGAGGTGATTTATGTATAAATACATAAAATTAATTAACAAAATAATTTTATTGAATTTTGCATTATTAACCTTCTTAACTGCCTGTGGTGCTGTATATTTAGAATACAATAGTGAAGGTGTATATGAAACACCTATGATGCGCTATGAAATAAAACAGATTGATAAGGATCTTCACATAAAAATGACTGATATTTCAAACGATGCTGTAATGAAATGCGAACTATATATATTTTTTCAAGATAGTGACAATAAAACAATTAATACTAAAAGCTATATAAGCAGACCTCTTTGGCCTCAATACTGGCAGAGTGAGGAGGCAGTTATTAGCATACCAGATAAGGCAAGAAAAGCATATATAAGGTATAATGAATATGAATATTCAGGTGGATTTTTTGCCTATAATGGCAAGGAAGCTAAATATAAATATTTCAGTACTATTTATGTAAGACTAAACTAATCTTAAAGTAATTACTACTTTCAAAAAGTGCATTTTCAAAAGCTGATATATGTAAAAAATATGTAAAAGCTAATTAACTAAAACTTCTAACTTAGTAAATTCAAATTTATTTCATTTTATTTATGAAATAAGATAAAAAAAATATAAAAGTGCCCAGGGGCGGAATCGAACCACCGACACGAGGATTTTCAGTCCTCTGCTCTACCGACTGAGCTACCTGGGCACAATTTATTTAAAAATTCTTATTATCAGCTTCTTCAAGGCGACGCCCGGAATTGAACCGGGATACGCGGTTTTGCAGACCGCTGCCTAACCACTCGGCCACGTCGCCATATTTCTTAAAAAAAGCGGGTGACGGGACTCGAACCCGCGACCTCAACCTTGGCAAGGTCACGCTCTACCAACTGAGCTACACCCGCAAAAATTAGGAACATATTTATATAAAATAAACAATTATATGTCAACATTTATATAGTATAAATATTATATTTTATTTTAAAGTCTTTCTTTAAACTCTTTAACCATAACAAAGGGTGATGGTTCCTTATGCACTCTAACATCTGTATTTTAATATATAATACTTCCGCAAAGTTGCTTCTTTTAAAAAATTATATTACTACACTATACCCATTTCCTCAAAGGTTGCTACTTTTTTTAGTATATTAATCGATTCTTTTATAATTGGGAAGGCAAGGATTGCACCTGTTCCTTCCCCTAGCCGCATATTCAAATTTAACAATGGCTTTAACTGCAAATATTCTAACATAAATTTATGTGATCTATCAGCCGACATGTGTGAAGCAATCATATATCCCCTAAGGGATCTCTTTAATGAAAAGGCTATAAGCGCTCCGGCAGTTGTTATAACTCCATCAAGTATTACAGGTATATTGTTATATGCACCTGCTAATATAACTCCAGCAATTGCCCCAATTTCGAGACCGCCCACTTTAGAAAGCACATCTATTCCATTTGACTTATCTGGTCTATGCTTATCTATAGCCTCTTTTATTACTGCTACTTTTCTAAGCCATGCTTCATTACTTATCAATGAACCCTTCCCAGTTAAATCCTCAGGAGGTACTTCACAAAATACTGAAGCTATAGCTGAGGCTGCAGTAGTATTTCCTATGCCCATGTCACCAACAGCTATTAAATTTAATTTAAAACGTTTAATATATTTATTGGCAATATTAAAACCTGTTTCAACAGATTTAATAGCTTCGTTGTAGCTCATTGCTTTACTTATTCTAAAATTATTAGTACCTTTTTTTATTTTTTTATTTAAAAAAATGATGGCCTTCTTTTTTTTTATTTTCTCTCGATAAGTTTCCTTCATTCCAACATCAGCGATAATAAGTTTTGTCTTTAATGATTTAGATAAAACAGAAATGGTTGCCCCACCATTAACAAAAGCCTTAACCATCTCTAAAGTAATAGACTGTGGATAAGCACTGACATTTTCATCAACCACTCCATGATCTCCTACCATCAAAAATACTGCCTTTCTATTCACTTTAGGCTCTAATTTTTTTGTAATACCACATATTTGTTCGCCAAGTTCATGCAAATCACCCATAGCTCTAAATGGCATTATTAATTTGCTTGTTCTCTCGGCTGCACGCTTAACCATGTCATTATCAATTGAACTAATATTTTCTAGAATTTTATCAAGTTTCACATGGGCAGCATAGTTTATTTTCTTTTTAAATTCAATATGTTTAAAGGTTTTTATATAAATTTTTATTATTACTTATATTCCTTTATTTACAATAGTTTGATATTATATTATCAAATTTAATATGAAAAAAGTTTACTTAAAGAAGGGCTGTGATAAAAGAATTAAAAAAGGATACCTCTGGATATTTTCTAATGAAATTGAACATATTAAAGATTTTAATAAGGGGGAAATTGTCTGCATCTACAACAATAAAGGAACTTATTGCGCCACAGGCTACATCAACCCCTATTCTTTAATTGCAATTCGTATATTGAGTTTTGAAAACATAGATATAGACTTAGATTTCTTTATAAATAAAATCGAGGCAGCCCTGGAACTTAGAAATAAATTTTATAATGAACCCTATTACAGACTGGTATATAGCGAATCTGATTTGTTACCTGGGCTTATAATTGATAGATTTGACAACAATTTTGTTTTACAAACCAACACATATGGCATGGAATTATTAAAAAAATATATAGAACCAGCATTAATAAAAATATTTGGACAGATAAACATAATATATAAAAACGATAGTGACAGCAGAAAATTGGAAGATCTGGAATTAACTGTAGAATGGAAGCCTAAAAGCTATGACGGCACCTTAGATATTATAGAAAATAATATAAAAATGCGTATTAATGCACTTCGTGGACAAAAAACGGGATACTTTTATGATCAAAGAAATAATCACCTTTTACTTTCTCATTTATCAAAGGATAAATATGTTGTGGATACATTCTGTTACATAGGCTCCTTCGGTCTAAATGCCTTAAAGGGAGGTGCTGCAAGAGTTGATTTTGTTGATAGTAGCACTTTTGCTATTAATGTCGTCAAAGAAAATCTAGTTTTAAATAATTTTACTTTAAGTAAATGCAATTTTATTAATGAAGATGTTTTATCTTTTTTAAAAAGATCAAAAGAAAGTGAATTGAAGCCAGATATTCTCATTGTAGATCCACCTGCCTTTGTTAAATCTAAAAAACTATTAGCTGAAGGTTTGAAAGGATACATAAATCTTAACAAATGGGCTTTTCTTGCTGCTAAATATTCTTCATTAATTTTCACCTTTAGCTGTTCTTATCACGTAAATCAAGAGTTGTTTAAATATATTATTGAAATGGCTGCTTTAGCAGCAAAAAAAAGATACACTATTATAACTGAATTACAACAGGCATACGATCACCCAATTCATCCACAAATGTTAGAAACAAAATATTTAAAAGGCTATATTTTATATATAAATGAGAATTAACCGTTACTTTATCTAATCCAAATATATTTAATTAATCACTTTTTATAAAAACAGAGCTATCAGAAAAACTATATTGGAGTTTTGGAATTTTAAAATGTTTAAAACCTACTGTTTCAAAATCCCTGATAACATATCTTGATGAAGCATAGGTTAAAACTCTCCCATTTTTCAATAATACTTCATATAGTTTTTTATAAATACTCATATTCCAGAGTTCATGATTATTTTTTTTACTAAAGGGATCGAAAAAAATAATATCAAACAAAAATGTACAATTATTTAGAAAAGTTCTTACATCAATTATATGACTACAAAGTGTAATTCCTTTAATGTTGTATCCATTAATTAATAACTTCAATGTTTTAAAACCTTCTCGTGGCCATAAAAACAAAGTATTATCAATTATTTTTTTAAGTTTTTCATCTTTATCTACTGTAACTATAAATATATCATGCTTTCCCTTTATCTCTAATAATTCAGATAATAGCACAGCTAAATTATAACCTGCTCCTGTACATAAATCCAATAGTGCTACACTCTTCTTTTTAATTAGTTCTTTTACACCTGAAGGGATTATAAACTTATGCAAACTCTCAGTAAATGCGCCAACAGATTTTGCTCTATAGCCTTCATTATACTCTAAACTATAAAAGGTTATAGAACCATCGGCTGAATAAACTAGTTTCTTTCCGTAATATAAAGTGGCTGGTAAATTCATTATTTAATTTTAAATGGAAATATATCTTTTTTAAATAATTTTTTCGGCCTATTGAAATAGCCATAAAAAAGATTCTTCTGTGTCTTTTTTATTAGTTTTAAAAGATTTTTTAAACCTAATACTTCGTCTGGTTCTAATTGTATATTCTCTAAAAGAAGAAAGGGATCTATATTCAAATTGCGCCACTGAATCATATTAATCCTATAATCAACAAGTGCATTCTGTAATAATTTTGCTTCCTTTTGTCTATCTGTTATTCCAGGAAATACCAATAGGTTTATACTTGAAAAAATATTACTACTGCTAATTAGTCTCATCGATTTTAAAACATCATCAAAGCTATAATTAATTGGCTTGTGATACTGATTGTAAAGGGTTTCATTAAAACTAAAAATTGTCAACCTTATACTATCCAAACCAGCATCTATCAATTTTTCGACGTTTTCAGGGACTGAGCAGTTAGAATTAAAATTTATAGTGAGTCCTGGACACTTTTTTTTAATTATCTTAATAGCTTTTATTATTGTATCTGCCTCCATTATAGGGTCACCCTCACAGCCCTGCCCAAAACTTATTATGGGGTCTTCTGCTCTATCATTATGTATTAATGCAACCTCTACAATTTCATCAAAGCCCACTGTATAATTCAGTCTTTTTTGGGGAGTTATTAAGCCTTTTTTATTATGTGAAATGCAGCCTAAACAAGAACTATTACAGGTGGCAGCAGTTGGAATTGGAGCTTCATATTGACCCATAAAAAAATTTTTTGCAGCAGTACAATTGTACTCTAAAGCACACTTTGCCAATTGATTAATAATTCTATTATTAGGCAATTTCTCTAATAAAGGCTTTACAACACTTAAAAAATTTGAAGTAAAATCATA